>SVRU01000004.1 GCA_015064665.1 Oscillospiraceae bacterium | reverse complement strand
AGGAAGGCGGCCGTTCTAAGCCCTTCTTCTCCGGTTACAGACCTCAGTTCTATTTTAGAACAACCGACGTTACCGGTATCATCAATCTTCCCGCTGATGTTGAAATGTGCCGTCCTGGCGATAACGTAGATATGAACGTTGAGCTCATCACTCCTATCGCTTGCGAGAAGGGTCTTCGTTTCGCTATCCGTGAGGGTGGACGTACTGTTGGTTCGGGCGTTGTTGCTGAGATTCTTGGCTAATTCTTAAACTAATAAGAATAACAACTTAAAACTAACAAATATTGCCCGATGCATTTTGCATCGGGCAATATGAATACAAAATCACATTTTTTGGGGATTGGTGGAAATCCATACCGGCAGTAAAGTCTGCGAAGCGAGATTGTCTCGCCCGACAAGGTGTAATTCCTTGACCGACGGTTAACGGTATTAAGCAAAATGCTTGATATTCGCTAAAGTCCGGATGAGAAAAACAATGTGCTTTGTGTATACGTATATATCATATCACGGCACCCCGTGTCGCATAATTTTGTATATGTACATACAGAGTCGGTCCGAAATCCCCGCATATGTGCGGGGGCTTTTTATTTTTGGAGGTTTTATGGACAATCAAAACAAAAAACAGAAATTTTTTGATGCTAAAAGGCTCGTAGGCATGGCTATGTTCGCAGCTCTTGCATACGGCGTTACGTTTGTTTTTCGTATTCCCGTGCAGTTTTTAACCTTTGACGCGAAGGATGCCGTGTTGACAATTGCAGCTTTCATATACGGTCCCGCCTCAGCGATTATTATGTCGCTTATTCCTGCGCTTATTGAGTTTATAACTATAAGCAGCACGGGATTCTGGGGATTTTTGATGAACTTTGCGTCATCGGCATGCTTTTCCTTTACTGCTTCGGTAATATATAAATACAGACGAAGCTTCAACGGTGCGATAATAGGACTTTACGCCTCTGTTTTGGCAACTACCGCGCTTATGATGGTGTTAAATATCCTTGTAACTCCTATTTATATGAAGGTTTCGCGTGAGGTCGTCATTAACCTTTTGCCCACGCTTCTGTTGCCTTTCAATTTTGCAAAAGCACTTATGAATGCGGCAATTACGATGCTTATCTATAAGCCCGTGTCAATTGCAATGAAGCGCGCAAAGCTTATTCAAGGAAAAATGGACTCTAAATTTAATAAGCAATCGGTTATTATGCTTATTATCGGCGGAGTGACTCTCGCTGCCGCGGTAACGATATTCATTGTTTTGAAGTTGAAGTAAACAAAAGCTTTACATTAATTAAAAAACACAGTTGATTTTCCGAAACGGCTAAACAACTGTGTTTTTTTGTTGTTAATTTATTCCCGCGGTGAGCTTGATAATTAAATTCATGTCGTCGGGTTGGATTTTGGCTTCGTGGGCGGCTTTGTTGCGGACTGTCGCGCCGCAACGCTCGCATTTATGGATTATTATATATCCGCGCTTGGCGTCGGGCTCGGCTTTTATCGGACGGAGAATTCCGCCGCATTCGTTTGCTCGGTCGCCGGGGTTTATATCGACGTGGAGAGAGCAAAGGCAGAAGGGGCAGTGGTTGCGAGAGGTGTAGCCGAGTGGCAGAACCTCCTTGCCGCAATTTTTGCAGATAAAGCCGTTATCGTTTTTTGTAAAGCGTTTCGTTTCCATAACTATTTTCCTACGCAGAATTTTGAGAATATGTCAGCGACGACCTCTTCGGATACCGCTTTGCCGTCAAGCTCGGCTATTGCACCGAGAGCTAGCTCGACGTCCGAGGATGCCGCGTCGGTTGAGATGCCAAGCTCGTAGGCTTCTATTGCAGAGTCGAGCAGCGTTTTTGCGCGTGCAAGCTCGGCGTTTTGCCTTGCAGATGCGATAATTGCTTCGTTACCGACCGAAATTTTTTCGTCTGTGAAGGTTGAATCAACCGCTTCGGTAAGTGCCGCTATGGCGTCGGTTTCGCCTTTCTCGGCAGAAATTTTAAGCGTCAGGTCAAAAACTTTGTCGAGTTTATCTTCGGGAAACTTGGCTTCGAGGTCGGCTTTGTTGAGAAGCGCGATTTTTGCTGAGGAAGATTTTCTGATTTTCTCGATAAGCTCCCCGTCTGCCGCGTCAAACTCACGCGAGAGGTCAAAGACTGCGAGTATAAGCTCGGAGTCGGCGATTTTTTCATAGCTTCGGTCGATACCGATTTTCTCAATAACGTCTTTCGTATTGCTTCTGACGCCCGCGGTGTCGGATAGGTTAAGCATAACCCTGCCGAGTGGGATTTTTTCGGATAAAACGTCACGGGTAGTGCCCTCGACGTCGGTAACTATTGCGGCGTCGCGTCCGAGGAGCAGATTATATATGCTGCTTTTTCCGACGTTTGGCTTGCCGCAGATGACCGTTTTAATTCCTTCGTTTATCGCTTTTCCGGTTTGATAGGTTGCGATAAGGGTTTCTATTTTAGCTCTTACTCCGCTCAAAATTTGCACGGTTTCCTCGTCTGTAAAATCTCCGAGGTCCTCGTCGGGATAGTCGATTCGCGCGTAAATTGATGAAAGCACTGACGTTAGATCTGCGCGTATTTCGGCAACTTTGCTTGCCAGAAGCTCGCGCGATTTTCCTGCGGAGAGCTTTATTTGTTCTCGGCTTTCCGCTTCAAGAAGGTTGCCTATCGCTTCGGCTTCGGTGAGAGAGATTTTACCGTTGATAAAGGCGCGCCTCGTAAATTCACCCGGCTCGGCAACGACGGCTCCGAATGCAAGAGTTGCTTCGAGAACGGTTCGTGTGACAAGCGCACCGCCGTGGCAAGCAATCTCCACCGTGTCTTCACCCGTGTAAGAATTTGGAGCTTTGAAGTAGGTTGCCATGCCGTCGTCTATCATATCGCTGCCGTAATAGATATCTCCGCGAATCTGCATTCGTGGCACGGCATCGCAAAAATCCTTTTTCGACGCGGGGCGGAAAACCTTCGATGCAATATCAAGCGCATCGCTTCCCGATATGCGTATAATCGCTACCCCACCCTTGCCGGGTGGGGTAGAAATTGCTGCTATCGTATTAGCGTAATTATTCATCGTTTTGTGTTTCTTCTGCGGAAGCTTCAACCTCTTCTGCGATAGCTGCCTCTTCGGTTGCGATTTCGGTTGCTGCGGTTTCGGCCTCTTCCTTTTCGAATATTTCCTCGGGCTTTTTGTCGGTGAGGAATATCACTATTTTTCTGTTGTTATCAGAACCGATAGAATTGGTGGAAACACCCTCGATGCTCTGAATCTCGGAGTGGATAATTCTTCTTTCGTACGCGCTCATGGGCTCAAGCATAACGCTTCTCTTGTTGCGGATAGCCTTAGCTGCCATGCGACGTGCAAGAGCTCTGAGGGTTTCTTCTCTCTTTGCGCGGTATCCTTCGATATCGATTGTTACGCGGCTCTTATCGCGCTCACCCTTTATATTCTTTCTTGCGGAGGCGAGATTTGCGAGATACTGAAGGGCGTCAAGCGTGTCACCGTGATGACCGATAAGAGTTGATGCGTCGTCGCCTGAAATGATAATTCTTCTCGTTCCGTCCTCGCAGGAATAGAGAGCGGCGTCTGCCGAAAGGCCGATATTGTTAATAAGGGTCTTTACAAAGTCGAAGGACATATCCTCACCCTCGCCTACGGTTTTAGGCTCAAGCTTGAGTTCGACTTCGGGAATTACAACGCCGGTGTTCTTTTTCTCCTGCTTGGGTGTGTCATCCTTCTTTTTTTGAGGGTGACTTTTGTTCTTCTTTTTCTTATCGGGAGCTTTTTCAGCGTTTGCTGCGGGTCTGTTTTCGCGGCGGGGCTTTTCGGACTTTCTGCGATGTCTTTCTTCTGCGTCGGGAAGCTCGATATATGCTCTTACCTGAGCGGGCTTAACACCGATAATGCCGAAGATTCCCTTGCTACCGCCGTGTATAATTTCAAATTTTACGTCGTCAAGAGGACCTGCGCCGAGAGCGGCTTTGGCATTTTCTTTTGCTTCAATTATATCTTTACCTTGTGCGGTTATTTCTTTAATCATTTTGTAGTGAGTACCTTTCTTTGTCAGTCTTTAATTTCGGGCGCATCCGAGGGGGAGAATTTTTTTGGCTCCGTCTTATTCTGCTTAACCGTGGGAAGCTCGTCGTAGTCGTCCTCGTCTATATAGTGAAGAGAGCGGTATTTCGGCTGTTGCTTGAGAGCTGCCTTCTGTGCCTTCTGACGCTCTTTTTCCACCTTCTCCATTTCACGAATTTCTTCTTCGGTATATTTCGGAACGGGATATACCGTCTTCATAATATACTGCTTTCCGAGAGAGATCAAGGAGCGGAAGAACCAATAGACACCTATCATGGCAGGAACCTTGAAGAGAATAAATACCGTCATAAGCAAGGGGAGTATGTCCATAAGCTTAAGCGAAAATTTATCCTGCGCGTCCTGCGCGCCCATCTGGTTATAACCCATTCCGGTCCATTTTCTCGTCAGGAACATGGATGCCCATTGACCCACAACGTTAAAGAGGGGAATGAGAATCAGAATGCTCGTAAAGGAGGGGAGCCTGCCGAGATTGATTCCAAAGGCTGTGAAATTCGGAATTGAAAGAGACGTGTATTCGCTGAGTATTTCGCTTCCGTTAGCGATAAGCGGGAAATTTACGATTCCCTGCATATTTTCAGAGGTAAGAACCGCAAGGAGCTCCATTACGTTGCTGCCGCTTACCGTAAGTCCGAGACCGCCGCAAGCTTTAGGCGAGGTGGCGTAAGACATAAGAGCAGAGGAGAATCCGGTAGATTCATCAAGAACGTAGCGAAGGGGGTTTTGAATAATGGGGTAGAGGATAAAACCTACTACGATAAGCTGAACGAGAAGAGGCATACATCCCGAAAAGGGGCTGTAACCGGACTTCTGCTGAAGCTCCATTATCTCTTCCTGCTTTTTCTTCTGGGTAACTTGGTCGGTTCTACCGGCATATTTTTTTTCGATTTTTGCAATCTGTGGGCGAAGCTTTGCCATGCCTATCGAATTCTTCTGCTGCTTTATCGACATGGGGAGCATAATAATTTCGATTATAACCGCAAATATCATTATTGCAATAACGTAGTAATCGCCTACGAGATTTGTCAGAATTCCGAGAAATTTTCCAATCCATACGAGAAGTATAGAGGGGAATCCGTTTTTGTGCTCAAGCTCATAGTCGTCTTTAAATTGACTTGAATTTATAACGTCTGCCATCGTTTCGGCGGTGAGTGAGCTGATATAGTTTTCAAACGTGGGTTTGTCGGCGGGCTCGTTTGCAAATTTTACAGCTGCAAGAGCATCCTTTAAAACCTTTTTGCCGTATTCGGTGTTTGCACCCTTGTCCTCTTCGCTGTCCTCAAAATCCTCAGCGGTTATATCGTATCCGCGAAAGGCTGCGGCAAAACGCAGCTTGTAGACGTTATCGGAGGAGATGACCCTCGCAACAAAGTCCGCATCCGTTTCGTCTTTTGTCTGAGTGGATATTTTTTCGGTTTCTCCCGAACAAGCCGAGAGTGAGAGTACAAGAGCAATGAGAGTCAAAACGGCGAGAAAAAGCGAAATTATTCTCTGTCCGCTTCTATTTCTGTTCTTCGTCATGAGCTAAATCCTTTTCTTTGTTTTGGTCGGTATCGCGAGTATCTCCCAAAGTCCCTTCGTTTTTCGGGTTTCTGAATCCTTTCTCGGGAACAGGGTCGTATCCTCCCTTGAAAAAGGGATTGCAACGCAATATGCGTCCCACGGAAAGTACAAGACCCACGAAAAAGCCACGTTTCTGGAATGCTTCGATAGCATAGGCTGAGCAGGTTGGTGTAAATCTGCAACAGGGCGGTTTCAGAGGGGAGATAATTTTTCTATACAGGCGTATAAGCCAAATCATCAGATATTTCATTCGTACATACCGAGCTTTGTGAATGCGATATTAAGCTCTCGCTCAATATCACTGCTTTTTTTGGAGATTGCCGCTGTGCGCGCTGCGATGACTATAAGGAATCCTTTTTTTAATTTCCTTTTCTTCTCGACTGCTCTGAGCCCTTCGCGCATAATACGTCTGCATCTTGAACGTATAACAGCGCCTCCAAGTTTCGTTGACGTCGTAAGTCCGATTCTGTTTACGACCTTCTTTTCGGGATGTGCTTTTGCCAGCCGTCCTGCCGCGTAGTCGGGCAAAACGTAAACAGCGAGCGCTCCCGTAACTGCTCTTTTTCCTTTTGAATACGCTTTTGAATACAGATGATTTTCACATATCGCTTTGAATTTTATAAAAATCACCCCTTGCTTTAAAAATCATACTAAACAAAAACCCCGATAAAAATGCACGGTAGAGCGCGTTTTATCGGAGGTTTTGTGGGTCACATTAAGTGACAGTCACTGTGCGTGACACAATCAATAGGTGAGCTTAGCTCTTCCCTTGGCGCGTCTTCTCTTAAGAACTTTTCTGCCGTTAGCCGTTGCCATTCTTTTTCTGAAGCCATGTTCCTTTTTTCTCTGTCTTTTCTTAGGCTGATATGTTCTCTTCATGATAGCACCTCCTTTGGATTTAATAACGTCGCGATGCATTTTAACAATGCACGCATTTTCGCGTATTCATACGAAAGCACGATATATTATAACCGAAAAAAATCTATTTGTCAATAGAAAAATAAAATATTTATTATAATATATAAATTATGTACTTCTAAAAGCTGATTTTAGCGGTGTGAGGGCGGTGGTCACTTGCAACAAGTGCGGGGATGTCCGCCGAAATTATCTCAACGTCGGGCGTTGCGAAGATATAATCTATTTTCCTTGTCGGAGCATCTGAGGGGATGCTGAAAAGCGGTGTGGAAAACAGCTCTGCCGCGTCCTTCATGCGCTCCTTTATGGGTTCAAGGAGCTCGTCCTCGGGCCTCATATTAAAATCACCCATGAGTATGCATTTTTCGTTTTCGAGATTTTCCAAAATCGTTTTAATTGCGTTCTCCTTTTCCTCGGGGTTGAGGCCAATGTGAACGCAAAGCACGGTAATGCCGCATTCAAGCGTCGCTTTTAATATACATCTCGTTTCATAATGTCTTTTGCCGTTTCTTGTTTTCGGGTCGGGGATCATGACCGTCTGCGCCTTTATGATCCTGCTTTTTGAAAGTATTCCGTTTCCGTACGGAGAGCTGTCGCTATATACGTCTATTGCCTTTGCAAAATAAAAGTTTTCATATCCGCATAGCTCTGAGAGTATTTTCATCTGGTCGTCGAATCCCTCGTAATCGCCCTTGCCGCGCATTTCGTTAAGACATACTACGTCGGGATCCTCTCTGTTTATTGTATCCGCCATGATTTCATAATCGATCTTTTTGGTAAGATAGTTCTGACAGTGCTGTGTGTTGAAAGTCATGATTTTCATATATTCATCCTCCGTGTTTATAAGTAATTATAATATATAAAATATTTTTTGTCAATATTTAATAAGTTAAACTATATATATATAGTAAAGATGTCAAAAGTATATTGACTTTTTAAGTTTTTTCTGCTAAAATAATTCTATATATAAGAAAGCGAGGATCGCCATTTGTACAAAGTGGGGCTTTATACTCTCGGGTGCAAGGTTTCGCAGTATGAAACCGAGGCGATCGGAGAAGAATTTGAAAGACGGGGGTTTTCTGTAAGACCCTTTGACGATATATGCGACGTCTACGTTATCAACACCTGCACGGTCACGGCTGAGAGCGACAGAAAGTCCAGACAGTTTATCCGCCGTGCCGTTAAGAAAAATCCCAAGGCAATAGTAATGGTCGTGGGATGTTACAGCCAGCGTTCACCGCATGAGATCGCAAAAATAGAGGGCGTCGGGTGCGTTATCGGAACGGAAAACAAGCTTTCGGTCGTATCAATTGCCGAAAAGATGCTCAGAGAAAGAGAAAGCGGCGGGGCGTGTCAAGTATTTGTGTCAACTACCGACGTTACCAAAGCATCTTTTGAGCCGATGTCTATCAAAAGAGCGCCGAGAACAAGGTCGTATGTGAAGATAGAGGACGGATGCGAATCAAAATGTACGTATTGCGCCATTTCGGATGCGCGCGGACGTGTGCGCTCCAAACCCAAGGATGACGTTATAAGAGAGGTCGAAGAGCTTTACAGAGGCGGCACGCGCGAAATTGTACTTACGGGTATAGAAACAGGCTCGTACGGACGCGATTTTGATGAAAAGTACGGTCTTGCAGATCTTATATGCGAGCTTGACCGCAGAAAAAGCTGTGAGCGTATACGGCTCGGATCGCTTGCTCCGGAGCTTATAACTCATAATTTTGTTATGCGCGTCAGGGAAGCGGGAATACTCGCACCGCATTTTCATCTTTCCATACAGAGCGGCTCTGACTCGGTCCTTCGCGCAATGAAGCGCAGATATAACTCTTCGCAGGCAATGCGCGTTATTGAAGATATAAGAGAAAATATAAAAGGCGCACAGTTTACGACCGATATCATGGTCGGATTTCCCGGCGAGAGCGAGGAAAATTTTCTTGAAACCGTAGAGTTCGTGAAGAAAGCAAGATTTCTCGATGCTCACGTATTTGCTTATTCAAGACGAGAGGGAACACCTGCGGCGTATTATGAAAACCAAATACCCGAGGACGTCAAAAGGGAGAGAAGCGAGCGCCTTATCAGAATTAAAAACGAGGTGCGCGACGGCGTGCTTGCACAGATAGTTGATGCGGGAGCGCCTTTGTCGGTTATTGCCGAGGTGCGAGGCGGTGACGGATATTATACCGCTCATTCGGATTCCTACGTCGAGATGAAGTTCAGCTCCGATAATGAAAATTTGTCGGGCGAGTTGTTAATGCTGACACCCGTGTCGCATAAAGACGGCATAGTGTATGGCAAATGTGATTGAAATATAAATAATTATTTACATAATGGAGTGTAAAAATGAAAAACAGCGAAAAGACAATGGAAAAAATCGTAGCCCTTTGTAAGACACGCGGCTTTATATTTCCCGGCTCGGAAATATATGGCGGTCTTGCTAACTCATGGGACTACGGACCTCTCGGCGTTGAGTTTAAAAATAACGTAAAGCGCGCATGGTGGAAAAAGTTCGTTCAGGAGTCAAGATACAACGTAGGACTTGATTCTGCGATTATAATGAATCCCGAAGCATGGGTCGCATCTGGTCACGTCGGCGGATTCTCGGATCCCCTTATGGACTGCAAGCAGTGCAAAGCACGTCACAGAGCGGACAAGCTTATTGAGGAATATGCATTTGAGCACGGAACGGGTGAGAACCCCGGTGGCTGGTCCTTTGAACAGATGGCAGAGTTCATTAAGGAAAAGGATATTGCATGCCCTCTTTGCGGCGGCAAGCAGTTTACCGATATTAAGAAGTTTAATCTTATGTTCAAGACCTTTATCGGTGTAACCGAGGACAATTCCAGCACGGTATATCTTCGTCCCGAAACCGCGCAGGGTATATTCGTTAACTTCCCTGCAGTAGCAAGATCTTCGAGAAAGAAGCTTCCTTTCGGCGTAGCACAGATAGGTAAGTCCTTCAGAAACGAGATCACTCCCGGTAACTTTGTTTTCCGTACCCGTGAGTTCGAGCAGATGGAGCTTGAGTTCTTCTGCAAGCCCGGAACCGACCTTGAGTGGTTCAAGTATTGGAAGGATTACTGCCATAAATGGCTTCTTGACCTCGGCATGAGAGATGAGAACTTAAGACTTCGCGATCACGATCCCGATGAGCTTTGCTTCTATTCTAAGGCAACCACTGACTTCGAATTCCTCTTCCCGTTCGGATGGGGCGAGCTTTGGGGCGTTGCCGACAGAACCGATTACGACCTTTCCCAGCATCAGAATCACTCGGGCAAGGATATGACATACTTCGATCAGGAAACAAACGAGCACTATATTCCTTACGTAATCGAACCGTCGCTTGGTGCAGACAGAGTTGCTCTTGCATTCCTTGTTGACGCTTACGACGAAGAGGAGCTTTCCGAGGGTGACGTTCGTGTTGTTCTTCATCTTCATCCCGCGCTTGCTCCTATCAAGGCTGCCGTTCTTCCTCTTTCGAAGAAGCTTTCCGAAAAGGCTCTTGAGCTTTACGACGAGCTTTCAAAAGAATTCCCCACCGACTTTGACGAAACAGGCTCTATCGGTAAAAGATATCGCCGCGAGGACGAGATCGGTACTCCCTTCTGCATTACCTACGACTTTGAAACCGAAAACGACGGCTGCGTAACCGTTCGTGACAGAGATACAATGGAGCAGGTCAGAATTCCTCTCACAGAGGTTAAGAATTACATTAACGAAAGACTTAAGTTCTGATACGGAACTGTCCTTTCTGAAAAAATGAAAATTTAAATAAACGGAACGCCTCCTCTGTTTAAGGGGAGGTGTCGCGTTATGCGACGGAGAGGTTATTTTATGGAAAAATTGACACGCATAGCCTCCTTTTCAGTAAATCATGACTTTATTGACGAGGGAATTTACATTTCACGCACAGACGGTGATATAACGACCTACGATATGCGCACAAGGCGTCCTAATATGGACGATTATATGGATAATCTTACAATGCACTCGGTTGAGCATCTTTTTGCAACCTACGTAAGAAACAGCGAAATAGGCAGCCGTGTCATATATTTCGGACCTATGGGCTGTCAGACGGGATTTTATCTTCTCGTCAGAGACGCGGAAAACAATGAGGTTCTCAGGGTAGTGCTTGACGTTCTCGAAAAAATTATAAACCATAACACAGATATGCCCGGTGCGGTACGCGAGGAGTGCGGAAATTATTTGAATCTTTCGCTTGACGTGGCAAAGCGCGAGTGCAAGCGATATCTTGAAATACTCAAAGGGAAAGAATGCGATTTTAAATATAAGGATGCATGATGATGAAGGTTGATATTGGAATTATAGGCGCTCTTTCGGAGGAGACCGAGGGGCTTGTTGCAATGCTTGAAGCACCCGAGTGTGAAGAGGTCGGAATGATAACCTTCCATACGGGAGTTCTGCACGGAAAAAAGATTGCGATAGCTAAATGCGGAGTAGGCAAGGTTTTTGCCGCCATATGCGCTGAAGCGATGATAATTAAGTACGCGCCGAAGCTGATTGTAAATACCGGAGTCGGCGGTGCGCTTGCTAAAGGACTTCAGACGGCGGATACCGTAATTGCCGACCGCCTTTGTCAGCATGATATGGATACCTCACCGCTCGGTGACCCCAAGGGACTTATTTCTGGAATAAACGTTATATATTTCGATGCCGATTCGCGTGCGGTCGAAATTCTGAAAAAATCTGCTGACGAGCTTTCTCTTTCAAGCTTTGTCGGAACGGTTGCTTCGGGAGATAAATTTATCGCAAGCAAGGAAGACAAGGAAAGGATTGTGACCGAGTTTTCGGCAATAGCCTGCGAGATGGAGGGTGCGGCAATCGCGCATACCTGCTTTGTCAATAACACTGCTTTTGCGGTTGTAAGAGCAATTTCCGACTCGGCTGACGGTGACGCGACTATGGATTATCCGTCATTTCTGCCGATAGCCGCAAAGAATTCAACGGCTCTTACGCTTGCGCTTGTCAAATCCTACTGAAACACAAAAATTCAAACAACATAAACGCTCTGCCCCTCGCATATTATTTTGTGGGAGGTGGAGCGTTTTGAATATTTCATCATTTTCAAGAATGAGGTGCTACCGCAAGGATGGAAGGGTTGCCGTGATTTTAAAATTAAGGCTTCCTCAATCCGACGGCTCTTGTAACGGCTGTGCCGCTTTTGACAGCTTTTATTCCGGTGTTGCCGACCGCTACCTTTCTGCAATTGAAGGCGAACTTAAAAAATTGAAGCACTGCGAGCGTCCCGCCGTTATAAACGTTGATTACATAGTTGTGACCGACTTATACGTAAAAGAGCGGTCAAGGCTTTTCAAAAAGTATAAAAATCTTGTCGTGATTAAGAGGGAAGAAAGAATAAATATAATGGGTGAAATAAGAAGAAAAGAGTCTCTTGATTTTTTTGATAAAGATATGGGAATATTTGTTGAATGAACCGAAAATATAACAAAACAAAGAAAATCTACCGCAACGGGCATTGAAATCCTTGCTTGAAAGCTTTGATGTCGGATATGCTCACTGCGGTAGTTTTTGTTTCTATTAAAAAATCGGTCTATGTTTTATCTGCCGTAATCCTTGCGGTATTCCTTTGGGGATATGCCGTATTTTTCGTGAAAGCTTCTTGAAAAATGAGCCGAGCTTTCAAAGCCGGATTCCATTGCCACCTCGGTTATGGGAATATCCTGCGAGCAGAGGAGAATAGATGCGTAATTCAATCGGACCTCTCGTAAATACTGTCTGAACGGCATTCCGATTGATTGCTTGAAAACCGCGTTGAAATAGTTGGCTGTATAACCTATATGCTCTGCAACGTCGCTGACCGTGATGCTTTCGTTAAAGTGCAAATAAAGATATTCTAAGGCTCGGTTTAAAAAGGCGGAATGAATTGGCTCTCCGTTGTTTGAATATTCACGCAGAAAAATAATGACGAGCTGTTCTACCATGGTGGTCATATAGGCGCCTCTTGCAATAGGGTTTTCCTCCGAGGCGTATTCTTCTACCAGCCTTCCGAATATGTCTTTCGCAAGCGCAAATCCGTCATTCGAAAGCTTTAGGGTCATTGGAAGCTTGTCAAGTGATAGAAATTTCGAAATTTGCTTATCAATTAATTCGTATGAAAAAGTTGCACTGTAGTAATCGTGGGTTTCGCCATTGCTGAGGGTGATTTTGTGAAAATCGGCGGGGGACAGAATAAACATTTGTCCCGGAGAGAAACGAACGTCGCATCCGTTTATTGTCTGAACACCCTCACCGCGCGTTATCAAATTTATAAGAAAATGATAGTGTCCGTGAAGCAGGGATGATTCTTGATTTTTGTTGTGATACGCCTCGCATGAGCCGCTTTGCAGCTGCCACGTCATCGGGATAGCCATAGGATTCTCCTTGATTAAGGTGTGATTATCTGCTTTGTCTATATTCTAGCATAATTATCTGATTTTTCATAGTTTTTTTCAAAAAATCGTAGAAAAAATCAAATCTATCCACGTTTTATTAAGCAAATGGGATAGACAAGTGTTATTATTTAAGTAGAATGTTAAAAAGAAAAAAGGAGAGTGCTATGAAAAACACATTTCAATCCATAAAAGATAAGCCAAAAGAATTTTTTGAGCTTATTCCCCAAACAGGTGTAACCCATGTTTTTGCAATGGAGGATCCGATGCACAACGCAATATGGGATATGGCAATATCGCCTGAAGGAAGGGTGTTCTTCTCGGCGTGCGGTGAGAGCTACACCCCTCTTTATGCAAGACTTTACGAGTATGACCATAAAAACAAGAAAATGATACGTCATTTTGCACTTGAGGATAAAATAATTCTTAACAAGAATTCATTGAGAACAAGCAAATTTCATACTGCCCTCTCGTTTATAGGAGACGGAAAGATACTCTCCGCGACCCATACGACCTCTCCCGGTCCCGCGCATCCGACGTGGATGCCTTACGAATACGCGGAGCATCCCTACGAGGGTTATCAGGGCTCAAATCTCGTGCTTTACGATTATAATACGGGGGAAGCTAAGGGACTTGGAATACTCTCGCCGCGCGACACTGTGTACGGCGCGACCTACGACCCGAAAAACGGAGATTATTTTGCTATAACATGGCTTCGCGGCACGGGATACGTGTACAATATTCACACGGGTGAGTCAAGATGTCTTGGACAGGTATCCGATTCGCACACCAGCAGAACCTTTTTGCTCTCCGACGGTCATATTTACGGTTCAACATATTCGGGTGCAATGTTCAGGTATAATACCGATATACGCAATATAGAATTTCTCGGTGTCAGTGCACCGGGACTTATCCGTCACGCCTGCGAATATAACGGCAAGCTTTATTTCACGACGGGTCCCTGCTCGGTTGCCGGAAGAGGACAGGAGCTTTATTCATACGACCTTAAAACGCGCGAGATCAAAACCGTCGGCAGACCTGTTCCCAAGATTGACGCTATCACAGAGAATCCTTCAATATTTTATAATGCTTACGGAATGGCGTTCGATAGCAAGGGCGTTTTGTGGTATGGCTGCATGACCTTTGTTCCCGAGCATAAATATGCGGGAGCAAGGCTCTATATGTGGGATTTCCTGAATGGAAAAGATCCCGTTGACTGCGGATTTCTAGGCTCTCGCGAGCGTACGGTCAGCATAACCGCAGAGATGCAAATACGTGATGACGTGCTTTATGTTTCTGACGGAAATCATACGGGGCATTGTGACACGCCCTCGGGAATTCTGGCAATAGACCTTGAGGAGTTCGTGCCTGCCCTCAAAACCGAAAAGCGTCTTATGTCACACGACTATATCAATTATCTGCCTTATCAGTATGAAGCGCGCGAGTGGTATCCAAAGTCGGATTTTGACGATTGTTTAAAGCTTTATAACTCGTATTATGAGAACACGATAAAGTATTTCGAAGAATTCGTCGCGGACAACTCTCCCCGCCCTAAATTTTCACACGCATCGGGTGTAAGTGTATGGGAAAAGATCGGATTTGCGAACACCGAGGTTAAAAACATAGAATGGAAATCGAATACCGAGCTTGAATTTGTATGCGGAAACAAGAGCGACAGTCTTGTAGAGGTGTCGTTAGATGAGAAATCGAACGCGCACGTCGTTTCGATTTGCTCGATAGAAACCAAGGATTACAGTGCGATAAAGGCAGACGTGCCTCAGACAGAGCTTCCGGCTGTGCCCGGCAGACGCTATCTTGCCGTTGCGGAGTCGTCCGTTGAAATGAAATGCGGCGCGGTTGCGGTAGGCACGAAGGATACCGTATTCGCTATCGTAAAAGACGGCAAGGCTTTCTCCTTCGGTCAGGTAATATCCGCGGGCGGAATACACTCGCTCGACGTGGCGTCCGATGGCACCGTGTGGGGCGTTGCAGGTCACAGAGAGGGCTGCGGAATGCTGTTTAAATATACCGAGGAGCTTGGCGTTACTCTTCTCGGAATAATTCCCGAGGCATTTGCCGAAAACGGCAGAAACGTAGCAATATACCGCCCCACGAGAGTTGCGGTAAGTCCCGACGGCAAGCATATTGCGGTCGGCGGAGCGGACGAAATAAGCGGAATCGTTATTCTGCGTTTATAATAAAAAGTTAAATCTGCATGTAACGTGCGAGGGCAGCTCAAATTCAAACTTGAGCTGCCCTGAATTTTTTCGGTCTTGCCAAATGTGACAAATCTTTTTTGTTTGCCGCGTTGCGTGATGTAAATCATTCTTTCCAGAATCTGTCGAGGTTTTCGCGTAGCGTTTTTGCGTCTGCAATAAACCTCATTCCCGACCAGAGAGACGGTATTATTTTTTTGTAAATCGGGTCGTCAAAGCGGTCGTCGATAAGCACGATAACCCCTTTGTCGTCCTCTCTGCGTATAACTCTTCCCGCAGCTTGTAAGACCCTGTTCATGCCGGGATAGATGTAGGCAAATTGCTTGCCCTCCTCAAATTTATCGTCATAGTAGGCGCATATCGCCTCTCTTTCATAAGAAGGACTCGGCATACCGATTCCCACGACGACCGCACCGATAAGGCTGTCGCCCGCAAGGTCAATACCCTCGGAATATATTCCGCCCATAACGCAAAAGCCTATAAGATAGGATTTGTCATTCTTTGAAAATTCCCGAAGAAATTCCTCCTTTTCTTTTTTCGACATATCCCGCCTTTGCGTTAGAATCTTGATTTTTGGGTATTTGGCAGAGAATGCCCGCGATAAAGCCTCGGAGTATGCAAACGAGGGAGAGAAAATCATATAATTTCCGCGCTTTGCCGAAACCGTTGCCGCGATAACTCGGCATACGGCAGAGAGTGTGTCCTCTCGCTCGGAGAATCTCGTGCTGATCTTGTCCATTATCGAAACCGACAGCATGTCCTTATCAAACGGAGAGTCGACCTCAAGTATATCCGAGCTTCCGTCGCCGCCAAGTATTGATTTATAGAAATAGAGAGGAGAGAGAGTTGCAGAAAAGAATACTGCGGCGCTGCCTTTTTCAAGGCGTTTTGATATCTCGTTTCCCGTATCGATGCAAAAAAGCTTTGCTCTCAACTTTTCGTTTTCATAGAATATAAACATTTCGTACGACGAATCAAAGCTTTGCATAACCGTGTGAAATTTCTTTATTTTATAGCAAAAATCACGCAAAAATGAAATACGTGAATTCTTTTCGTCATCCTTTGACGGATAGTTCTGAAGTATCTCTTCTTCTGCGGTATAAAGGAGCAAGTCAAAAATGCCGTAAAGTTCAGATGGGATTTCTTTAAGATGAACAGCTCCCGAACGGTTGCCGTTACTGTCGGTCACAAGCTCTTCTTTTACAAGCGGATATAAAACCTCACGGAATGCGGCGGCAACCTCGCCCGAGATTTTTTTTGTTTTTGAATGCTCTCCGAGTATGTCCGCTTCAAACGGAAGACGCAAAAAGTCCTCGTCTGTTTGTGCCGAATACATCTCCCGCGCTCTGTCGGCAAGGTTGTGCGCCTCGTCGATAAGAAAGGTATAGTTTCCGCCCTCGGCAAAGAAACGGCGGATATATACAGAGGGGTCGAAAAGATAATTGAAATCGCATATTATGACGTCGCAAAGCTCAGCATACGTCAGGGAAAGCTCGTAAGGGCATACCTTGAATTCTTTTGAATACTCAAGTATTTCCTTTGAGGTTATCACCGTTTGTTTTTTTTCGTACAGTGCAAGCACTGCATCTGAGAGACGGTTGCAACGGGCGTAGTCGCATAAATCTCTGCCCTCACGGCATAAAAGTCCGTTCTGACAGCACTTTTCCTTTGCGGAAAGCTTTATCGCGCGTAAAACAGCGCCTTTTTCGGACAAGATATTAAGGCAGTCAATAGCTGCGTTCGCCGTCGTTTCCTTGGGCGTCAGATAAAAGGTTTTGTCGCGGCGCCCGTCTCCCATTGCGTGAACGGCGGGGTATAGCGCAGACACCGTTTTTCCTGTGCCGGTGGGAGCTGTCGCAAACAAAGTGCCGCCCCGTGCAATGTTTTTGTATGCCGTTTGAACGAATTCACGTTGACCGTCTCTTGCCATCTTATAGGGGAATTTGAGATTTTTCATAGACGGAAGACGGAGCGTGACGCGTTCAACCTCGGGCTTTGCGTATACTGCAACGGTCGCGGCGCATTTTTTGAAAAAGCCTTCAAGCTTTTGGATGCTTGCCGACTCTTCGCGCGTGGCATGGGTATTTGTTGCGTTATTGATTAGTGTAAAGAATAAATTGACACGGGTAAGGCCTTTTTGCTTAGCATAAGCATATGCGGCAACGTATCCCTCGCCCCTTATTTGAGATAGACAGTCCTTTTTTGGTTTTTGGGGGTCGCAATCAATCGAAAATGCAAACCAAAGATTACATCCATCGGCTTTTTCGCTCTTGGCTGTAAGAGCAAAGCTGTATCCGCCGCACTCAAAGCCGTGCGTAAGGCTTATGGCGTCCGAGCTTCCTATTATTTTTTCAAGGAG
This sequence comes from Oscillospiraceae bacterium, assembly GCA_015064665.1. The sequence continues at coordinate 37,183 of SVRU01000004.1, read as the reverse complement.
CCGTTTTGACGTTTTTTCAAGCTTCGGTTCTTCTGCGTCACAGGGCACTGCCGCGGCAATAGCGCGCCTTGCCGTCTGAACGAATTCGCGGCTTGATATTAATATTTTTTTGCTCTCGGCATCATAGCGCATAGAATCGGAGCTCTCCTTCCTTTTATTTTGATCCTTTATTCCGCCCCGGGAACGTATCCCTCGGGCAGATCGACAAAGTAATACGGGTCTTCTTTCATTTTAACAAGTGCCTTATCATGAAGAGCAGGGGCGTTTATCAGATAAGAGCGCGCGCCGTGCACCTTGTCGGCTTTGTAATCGGTGTTTATATCAAGAACGTCTGTGCATCTTGAGTAGCATTGCTTAACCGTAAGGCTTTTGCGCTTGAAATTGTGCTTTTGATATTCGTCGGTTATTTCTTTTCCGTCGGGGTATATCACGGTGTAATTTATTTTGTAAGGAGTAAGACAGTATTCAAGCTCCGCTTCTTCTTCAAGCGCGTGCATATAGGACACCGTGTTAAGAGAGCAACCGAGCATAAGTATTTTCGCATTGTAGTCAGCAAGCCGTCTGTAAGGAGAATTTATTCCCATCGGAGTTCTGTCAAGCTCGTGTCCTGCCGTAATTTCTTCTGCATATTTCCCTCGGGCACACACCGAGTGCGACGGATGAACGCTTCTTATTACACCTTCTGAATTTCTGAAGGTTTCCGCTATCTTTCCAACGCATACGGGGGTGTCAAGCAAAGAGAATATCGGATTTTCATAAACGTATTTATAGGTGAAGGCAGGAAACATAAGAGTTCCGTCTTTTCCCAAAACGGTGCTTAAAGCCTTGATTACCGTTTCCGCTCCGCCGTCGACAAATCCCATTGACGAGAGCGAGGAGTGAACTATCAAAACGTCGCCGCGGCGTACGCCTATTTTTTCCAAATCAGCCGTTAAAGTTTTAAATGAAGGATTCATTCTTTTCCTCCCGCAATATATTTCTGTTTTAGAATATCACATTTTTGCAAGCTTTGTCAAGCTCTTTCGTATTGTAATTGGCGAGCGTGTGTGGTAAAATATATTTAACGATGCAAAAGGAGATAACTTAATGAAGATTTTGTTCGTTTGCCACGGCAACATATGCCGAAGTCCGATGGCTGAATTTATTTTTAAAAAGCTCGTTACGGATGCCCGGCTAACAGATGATTTTGAAATTGAATCACGAGCGACTAGCAACGAGGAGTTTGGCAATCCGGTTTATCCGCCTGCGCGCCGAGAGCTTATTAAACACGGAATAAGATGCGAGGAAAGGTATGCGACACCGCTGTCGCGCGCAGATTACGCGAGGTATGACCTTATAATCGGTATGGACGGTGCGAATATACGCAATATGCACAGGATTTTCGGCGGCGACCACGACGGAAAAATTAAAAAGCTTATGGATTACACCGAGCGCGGAGGTGACGTTTGCGACCCATGGTATTCGAGAAATTTTGAGGCAGCCTATCGGGATATTTATGAAGGCTGCACGGAACTTTTAAAATATCTTGCTCAAAGATGAAGAGTGAGTTTTTAGCAGGTTACAAAAACAGATTTTTGTATAAATTTAACAATTTTGGCAGCTAACTTTTTTGTCGAAAAAATGAACAAATTGTTGACATAAAACGCGGCGTGTGATATAATTTTTAGGAGAAAAGTTCAAATGTCACGATTCTTTGACTTTTAATTTTATTTTGGAGGAAGTAAAAAAATGGCGAAAAATCTTGTTTACGACATTCACGACAAACCAAGCTTCAGCAAAATGATAGTTTTTGCTATTCAACAGTTGCTTGCTATTATGGCGGCTACCATCGCCGTTCCCGCAATAGTGGGTAACGGAATGAGCGCGTCCGCAGCGCTTTTCGGCGCAGGCGTCGGTACGATAGTTTACCAGCTCTTCACTAAATTCAGAAGCCCTGTATTCCTCGGCTCGTCCTTCGCGTTTATCGGTTCGATGTGCGCTGCGTTTGCAGGCGCTGTCTCGCTCTCGCTCGGTTACTTGGGTCTTATTATAGGTGCTGTGTTTGCAGGACTTATTTACGTGGTAATCGCTCTTGTAGTTAAGTACGTAGGCGTTGAGTGGATCAATAAGCTTATGCCCGCTGCGGTTATCGGCCCAACGGTTGCTCTTATAGGTCTTTCTCTTTCCGGTGCGGCTATAAACGACGCGTTCAGCTACGGTGAGAAAATTTCTTTCGGTCTTAACAGCTATTTCGTAATGAATTCGAGCGCATGGGCATCTCTCGTTTGCGCTTTGGTTACCTTTGCGGTTGTCGTTTTCTGCTCGGTTTACGGAAAGAAAATGGCAAAGCTTATTCCCTTTATCATCGGTATAATGGCAGGCTATGCGGTTGCTCTTGTGTTTACCGTTATCGGTTACGCGGCAGACGTTGATGCAATTAAGGTAATTGACTTCGGTCCCTTCAAGGCTCTCGTTGACGGCGGAGTCGGTATCAAAACCTTCCTTGCACTCCCCGATTTCGCTTTCGTTGAGGCATTCAAGGGATTTGATGATTTCAGCTGGAGCTACGTTGCAACGGTTGCCGTTGCTTATATTCCGGTTGCATTCGTTGTTTTTGCAGAGCATATTGCTGACCATAAAAACCTTTCCAGCATTATTGAAAATGATCTTCTTGACGACCCCGGACTTGATAAGACCCTTCTTGGTGACGGCGTTGGCTCTATTGCGGGCGCATTCTTCGGCGGATGCCCCAACACCACCTACGGTGAGTCTGTCGGTTGCGTTGCTATCACGCGCAACGCTTCGGTCGTAACAATCACGACTACGGCAATAATGGCAGCTCTTATCTCCTTCCTCTCCCCCTTCGTTGCATTCCTTGATTCCATTCCGGGATGCGTAATGGGCGGTGTGTGCATCACTCTTTACGGATTTATCGCGGTTTCCGGTCTTAAAATGATACAGAAGGTTGACCTTGAGGACAACGCAAATCTCTTTACCGTTTCGGTTATTCTCATCACGGGTATCGGCGGAATGGCTATGGCTATCGGCAAGGTATACGTAACCGGTATTGCATGCGCGCTTATTCTCGGTATTATCACGAACATAGTTCTTAACAAATTCAAGAAGCCTGCAAAAGAGGAGGCTTCCGAGGAGGCAGAAAAATAATGAAAAATTACGATAACGTAGTAATTTTTGACCACCCGCTTATCAGACATAAGATTGCTATTTTACGTGACGAAAAAACAAGCATGAAGGAATTCCGCGAGCTTGTTGAGGAGATCACGACTCTTATGACCTACGAGTGCCTTAAGGACGGCGTTCACACCACCGAGGTGGAGGTTAAAACTCCTCTTGAGGTCTGCAAGCAGCAGGTTGTTTCGGATAATTCCATAGCGATAGTGCCTATCCTCAGAGCAGGACTCGGAATGGTAAACGGAATTCACGTTCTTTTCCCATCTGCAAGAGTCGGCCATATCGGTATGTACCGCAATGAAGAAACGCTTGAGCCCTGTGAATATTACTGCAAGCTCCCCGTCGGAATAGAGGACAAGCTCGTGCTTCTCGTTGACCCGATGCTCGCAACGGGCGGAAGCGCGTGCGACGCCATCTCTCTTCTTAAAAAGCGCGGTTGCAAGCACATAAAATTCATGGCTATCATCGGTGCGCCCGAGGGTGTCACCAAGGTTGCCGAGGCTCATCCCGACGTAAGCATTTACGTGTCAACTCTTGACAGATGCTTAAACGAGAACGGATACATCCTTCCCGGACTCGGTGATGCGGGCGACAGACTTTTCGGAACGAAATAATCAAGATAACGCAAATGGGCCGGCTCAAGCTTCAAAAGCTTGGCCTGCCCGTTTTCGTTTGTAAAGGGTTGAAAATCGGCTTAGGCTGTGATAAAATATTCTTACCGCTAAAAAAGGGGGCTTTCGATATGACGGAAAAGGAAAAAAGAGATCTTGGTTTGCTATATAATCCAAACTATGATGAAGAGATTCAGCGCGAGGTGCTTTCGCACAACGATTTATGCCATAAATTTAATTCTATTAAGCCCTCCGCGAGAAAAAAGCAGAGAAGGATTATTAAAAAATTATTCGGTAAGGTTGGAGAATTTCCCACGGTCAACACACCGGTGTGGGTAGATTACGGATATAATACCGAGGTGGGCGATTATTTTTTTGCAAATCACAACTGCCAAATTCTTGACGGAGCAAGGGTGAAATTCGGCAATTACGTTTTTATCGCTCCGAACTGCACCTTTACGACGGCTGAACACGCGCTTGACACAGAGCAGAGAAACGAGGGGCTTGAGGTTGCTCTTCCGATAACCGTCGGCGATAACGTGTGGTTCGGCGCGGGAGTTACAGTGCTTGGCGGAGTCACGATAGGCAGCGATACGGTGATAGGCGCGGGAAGTGTTGTAACGCGGGATATTCCGTCGGGCGTTATTGCGGTGGGTGTTCCGTGCCGCGTAATGAGGAAAATAACCGAGGAGGACAAAAATTATTATCCCCACACGGTAAGTGATTTGAAGAAAAATGAAAAAGACGGTTAAATGGAATTTTTAGCGATTGCATAGGTTGGCGTTTTTAATTTTGCATAAAGAAACGACAGAAACACTGTTTTTATGACAATGCTTCTGCCGTTTTTTATTTGGTTCTGCCTAAATGAGACAGCCCCTATTCATATAATAGCGGTATTAATTAAAGCTGTTATAGATTTCTTTGTAGTATTCGTAAATCGCGGAAAAATACGAGTTTCGCATACTTCTGTTGTTTATAGCTAGGTAGGATGAAATTGCCGTTTTCATTTTAGTCTTGAAGCTTTCAAGAGCCGCGGTGTTTGAGGTATTCTGAACGTAGTTTACGTAAGCATATTCCGCTTCAAAAACCGACGTTGCAAATTTCTTTGCGGACTCGTCATCGGCAAATATTTCGTGATAGTATGCTTCAAGAGCATCGTAATAAAGGGTGCATCCGATCATATAGAAGATTTTCCGGTCACCTGCGGAAAGTTCGCGGAATGCCGCCGTAACCGAATCTGCGACGGCTTTATCAAGCTGTGTGCCGAAATGCTTGTATTCAAGTATGTAAGAAGCATCCTTAAGGAAAGAGCTAAGCTTCGTCGCGGTGTAAGCGTCCCACAAAATTTGATTTGATGCGGAATTTTCGCCCTCGATTACCGTGGCTGTGAGGTAGGAAACGAATACGTCGCGCGAGATGTAGAATGCCGCATCAAGCGTAAGCGATGCCGCGGATATATTATAAAGCTTTGCCGAAAGCGTTGCAAGGTCCTCTTTGTTATCTGTGAGCTTGATTTTTTCGTAAATGCCGTTTGCTCTTTCGTAAAGTGAGAAGAGCAGGGCGTATAAGGGGGTCTTCTCCTCTGACGGACGGGTTTCGTCGGAAATCAAAGACAAAACGTTAAAATATTTTTTAAGCGTAGCTTTGAGATTTTCTGCGTCCTCGCCTATCTCGTTATAGCTCGGCTCGTTTTCGTCCGTGAGCGCACCGTAAATGAGAAGATATTTTTCGTACGCCGCGCCGACGAGTGAGTCAAAAGCCTCCCGTTCTTCACCGCTTAATGAACCGTAGGTCGCTTCAGCGCTCGTGATAAGAGTTTTAAAGCTTTCTGTTGCAGAGGCTTTATTCGACGCGCAGCTTGCGGCATAGCTTTCCATAGCCATAAGGAGTTGTTTGTATACGGTTTTTGCGTCTGAGCTAAGCTTTGATTCAAAGTAGCCTCCGAGAATTGCGAAAAAGCAATTTCCGTATCCGTTTTCGGAGTCCGAAAGGAGCGCGTCCGTGTCGGATTCTCCGTATAGGAAGTTAAGGGATGAAAGAAAGCCGTGAAGCTCGGCGGGGGAGAGAGCTGTGTAAAGCTCGAAAAGCTCTTCTATCTTATCGGCGTTTGTTCCGTTATTAAGTGCACCGTTTTTATAAGATGGAACAAGCTCGAGGTAATTTTCCCAGAGCGACTCGTATAAACCGTACCCCAGCATTCCGTCGGTGAGTGTCAGATAACCTACGTCGGCGCGGCGCAGATTGCTTTCAAATACAAGGTCTCCGTTTATGATACCGTATATATCCTTTTCAAGCGAATCGCTTTTTTTGATAGCGTCCGTTGCACCGAGCGTTTCAAAATAGTAAAGCATAAAGTCGGAGGTGTCGTAAAGGAATGCGGAGCCTTTTTCGTTTTGCGCCATGAAAGCGGCTTCCTTTGCTGCTTTGCAGAGCGAGCCGTACCACGCTTCAAGTGAGCTCGGCATCGGAACGGTTTGCCAAAGACTGTTAGCTATAAACGAGTGACCGTCGGTTGCCGTGTAACAGTAATAGGAATAAATTATGTCAAAGCAATCCTTTTTTTCTCGCGAGTCAATAAGGGTTTTCAGTATCTCGCGCAGATTGTCAAACGTTTTGTTTTCCTTTAGGATAAAAATAAGATTTACCGATTCTTCGATCTCGGCTTTGTATTTTCCGAGAGTTGAGCTTGTCCAATCAGACGGTATAACTGAAAGCAAATCCTTTATACCGTCAATGAAATCCTGTGTTTCATTGCTGTATACGTTTACGGTGAAGGACACCTCGTAGCTTTTGCCGCCGTCGGAATACTTCACGGTCACCGTCTTGCTTCCGATTTCTTCGGATGAAAAGCCGTTAAAAGTCAGACGGGCGTCGTCAAAATTCAAAGGGAAGGTCGTGGCGTCGTCGTTTGCTATTTTGACCTTTCCCACGCTTAAATCAAGCTCGTCGCCAACGAAATAAACCTCCTTAAACTCGCTTACCGTAATGCGCTCGATTACCGTAATCTCATACGACGTTGATTTACCGCTGTACTCAACTGTAAGCGTTTGCTTTCCTATGACGTTCCCATCGTATCCCGAAATTGTGACACCCGTGTCGGATAAAGCAACGTTTTTTTCTTTTTTGCCTTCTTTTACGGTAATAGAGCCTCTCGTGAGGTCAAGCTCCTGTCCTACTACGTACTCAAGGCGCGGTGGGTCTGATTTTGATACCGATATATCCGATATTTCCGCTTTGCCGCATCCCGTGAATATAGTGATGATACATACCGTTAGAATAAGGAGTATCGGTAAGGCTATGATTTTAAAATTGAATTTTTTCATTTTCATCCTTTTCGGCAGATTTATCTGCCATATTTTATTCTTCACTCACTGAGAACCATTTTTCCTCTTCGGGATGAATGGTGAGTATCCATGAGTGAGCGTTTCCTCTATTTTGGATTTTATATACGTTTGGCTCATTATGACGTATATGCCAGTAGGGAACCTCATCTGTTTCGTTAAGCACAATCGGGTGAACGATAAGGTGCGACGTTTTATAGTCTGTGGTGAAATCGAATATTTCCGACGAGCCCTCTTTGCCCTGACCGAGCTGATTATGAAGTGGGTGGTAGTTGTCATGCACGTAGCCCCACCTCTGCGAAAGCTCAAACGGCTCGTCTGCAAAAGTAAAGAATTTTATGCCGCCCTTGCCGCGTCTGAAAACAAGACGCGCGGAATCAACAATTTTCGATTTTAAAGTATTATCTCTGTTGTTTAATGCAAAGTGTGAAACCATTTTCATCGGAACGTCGGTTTCTATTTTATCAATAATGAATAAAACGTGTGGAAAAGCTGTGACAAAGACTCGCTCTGCGCGCTTGAAGTGCTCACCGTAAGCCGCGGCGCAGTCTGATGCAATTATTTTGAAATTGCCTGAGTCCTCATAATGAACGAGCTTGTTGAGCGGCGGCTCGTACGCCTCGCAGGGTTTCTGAGTGTATCTGTTTCCTGCCTCATCATAGAAGGTCCACGTGTTATGATATGCTGCTGTTTTGCTGTCACGGCAGCTCTGAAGTCGGTAGCAGCAGTGACCCGGGTCAACAAAGTATCTTTCCTTATCGTAGGCAAGTATAAAAGAGTTGTGGTCAGCATGGCGGTGTCCGTTGACGCGGTGCGTTTCGTAACCTACCTGCGCACCGAGAACGGTAGCGGTATCCGACCAGCTGTCGCGTATAGTAGCAGTACCCGTCTTGTAGATGTTCACAAGCGGCATTCCCGCATCGCTCGGAGAGAGCGCCTTTATTGCATCGGGAAGATAGATAAGACTGACATATGAAAAGTGGTTGTAAAAACCAAATGTTGCAAGCTCGTCCGGTCCATCCTCGGGGTTTGCATAGGTAGTATCAAAAAGCCACCTTGCAAGAGCCGCTATCGTTTTGTCGGGATAAAGTGCTGCAATTTGCAAAAGGACGTCGGCTGTCGGACGGAATATTGCCGCGCTGTCACCGAAATTAATAGAACGGGGGAACAAGGCATCGCCGCGCTCACCGCCAAGAGGCTTCATATAGAGGAAACTCGAAATCTCCCAACGTATTGTGTTGGCAATAGAGTCAAGCTTTACGCGATTATTAAGAGAAGCATCGTAGCGTACCAAAGCGTCGCGCATATGCGAGAGTGAGAGAGATGCGTAATTACCGTATTGGAGTGATTCACCGTAACCGTCAGAATCGTAAAAGGGCAAGCAGTCGTTATAAAATTTGATTGCTTCTTCTATTGCGGATTTATCCTCGAGAAGCACAGCTGCAACTGCAAATGCATCAGCGATAACACAGCTCCAGTTGGATAGCTTAAAGTCGCAGAGATATTCTCTGCAAGCATTTAAACCGTACTCGCGCATTGCAGATAGAATCTCTTTCTTCTCTTCGTCAGAAAAGAGCTCGGGGCAAAGGTCGTATGCCTCCGCAACGGCTTTGACTGTATGAGCTGTTTCAAGATTTGCTTTTTTGGGGTCAAATCTTTTACGAAACCACGGGCCTATCCATTCGTCCGCAGGCATGTGCAGAATTTCTGCAATTCTGTCGCGAACCCAATTCCCGAGTTTTTCATTTGGCTCAATAGCATAAACCGAGGCAGCGTCGCGAATCCTTTCCCATGCGAGATGCCACCATTTTTGTGTGTCGGAGGATTGCACGAGAATGTCCTCCTCTGTATTTTTATAGGTGCGCGCCTTTAATGCGCGCCAAAGCCTTCCAAGCTGTGAATCTTCCTCGCGCGACTCGCGTATCTTTGAAAGCTCCTTATCCGTTATGAAAATTGACATTGTACCGATCCTCCGAATTAAATGTTTTTGCTATATGATTTTATTCAACGATACCACAGCGGTGTGCTTCGGCAAGCGCCATAACAACAGGACCTGCACCGTGGGGCTCGTCAATAGGTGATTTAAGGCTGAGATATGCGAAAATCGAGCCGTCACCGGGGCTTAAGCAACTCGGACAGCTGTTGTGAATCTCGTAATTTTCACCGATACTGATCTTCTTAAGACCTGATATTGCGTTGTTGAAAACGGGAAGATATCTTCTTCTGTCAAGAACACCGGTTCTGATGCCGACACCTATTGCATATGCAATAAGACCCGTGCCGCTTGTTTCCTCGTAGGATTCAAGACCGTGGTAGCTTTCAAGCGTGATTTCCTGACGCCAGAATCCGTTTTTCGATTGATAGGGAATAAGCGCGTCAACATGGTTTATGTAGTATCTTATTACCTTCTGGTATTCGGGGTGGTCCTTCGGAAGATGCTCTACAAGCTCGGAGAGAGGGAAGAGTCCCCAACCGTTTCCGCGGCTCCAATGGTCATCGGAAAATTTAGCGGGAGAATAGCCGTCGCAGAAGCCCTGCGCCTGATGCAAAAGACCGTTATTCGAATCCATAAAGACGTCGTACATCATAATAGTCTGCTTAACAGCTTCGTCATAGTATTTCTCTTCGTTAAAGATGTGTCCTGCAAAAACGAGGAAAGGTGTAACTGCGGTTGCTGCGTCAACCCAGATTCTCTCGTGCTGACCCTGACGGGGGCGGCTTATGATTCCGAGCGCATTTCTGGGGGCTGTAAGCATCTCTTCCGCATGCACGCGAATCGTTTCCTTTTCGTCGCAATAACCCATATAAACAGCGCGCGCCTTGGGGTTTCCGCCGATTCGGTAGCTCGGGAAATTGTAGCCTACATGGTCAATATGGTCGGGATAGGATGCTAAAAAGTGCTTTGCCATATCCATTTCTTCTGAGCCCTCGCCTGCTATCTCGGCGATGTTCATAAGTCCGTAGCCTGCTACAATACCGTAGTAGTTTCTGAGCTGAGGGTTAAACGTTTTGTAATGCTTCAGGACGTTAAGTGCAATTTCGGTATTTTTCATATCAAAATCTCCCTTCAGGTATTACATCATAAGGAAACTTTCAAAGTTGATTTCGCTGAACGCAACGCGGGATTCACGGGTAAGAACGAATTCCATAACCTCTGCCACATCGGAAGCCTTGAGAAGATTTTCGCGTTTTATAGGACGGTTGCCCCAGAAGGGAGTGTCTGCTCCGCCGGGGTTAAGTGTCGTAACGCGGATATTCTTTTCCTTATACTGAATAGCCATGCCTGCGGAAAGCATATTTACAGCAGCCTTTGCAGTGCAGTAGAGGGGAGCGTTTCCGTTAGCGCGCTTTGCAGCCATAGAGCCGATAGAGATTATCTGACCGCCAAGCTCTGCATCAGCCGCATTTGCAAAATGCTTTGAGAAGAGGAACGTACCCTTTACGTTTACGTCCATAGTGGTCATATATGCCTCAACAGACATATCCCAGATTTTAGCCGGAATGCTAAGTCCTGCAAGGTTGAGAAGAATTTCGGGAGTGCCGAGCTTTGCTTTAGCCTCTTCAACTGCCGCTTTTACCTCTTCTTCAGAGCATACGTCAACGACCTTCCATACAAGCTCGGTTTTTGATGAGAGGGAGTCTGCAAGTTCTTCAAGAGCCGCCTTGTCATTTGAGTAAAGAGCAAGCTTTACGCCCTTGTCTGCAAGCATTTCGGAAATTACTCTTCCCATACCGCCGCTTGCACCGGTAATAATGGCAACTTTATTCTTCAAATCTTTCATTGTTAAAATCTCCTTAAATCATGTTTTTGTTTTATCAGAAGTAACCGCCGTTACGAACAACCTCGGAGGGTGTCATGCCATTGCGGATATTCATTTTTATTTCTTCTTCGTTTTCTGCTATTTTTTCGGTGCGGATAAGTACGTCGTATGCAATTTCGCGGGGAACGACGAGAACACCGTCGATATCACCGAACAGAACGTCACCGGGATAAATTTTAACTCCGCCTATCTGAACCGGAATCTGATAGTCAATCATACGGAATCTGCCAAGCATTCCGTTAGACGAACGGTAACGGCAGAATACGGGGAAATCCTGAGCCAGTACGAGATGAGTGTCACGAACACCGCCGTCTACAATAGCGCCGCGACAACCGCGTGCCTTGGCAGCCATAGTCATAATTTCACCCCACTGGGCAGACTGATCGTCTCCGCTGGTATCCCAAACGGCAACGGTATCCTCACCGAGAGCCTCTAGCATATCAGCGCGCTTTTCCATCTCGCCCTTTTGGGTAAGATTTTTTGAACCCTTGATGGTGAAGGCAATTCCGCAAACGCGCATGTGCTCGCGCAGGGGCATAATGTTGTTGGGAAGCGTCTGCTCGATATAACCAAGCTCACGAAGCACGTCATTGACGGCGGGAGTCCAGGTTTTCTCATAGCGGTCGCAGAGCTCCTTTTCGGAGATTGGAAGTTTTACAAGTTCTTTCATAAGTAGCTCCTTTGTATAAAATAAATTTTATGTGTATTGAATTAGGTCGAAAGCTGTGGTAGAATAAATTATAACCACAGGAGGATAGCTCATCATGAATTCGGTTGAAAATATAGACGTTCAGGTGAAATCAATTCGCTTCGTCGTTGAACGACCTGCAGATCCAAGCTGGAGCTACGCTGTAGAAAGTAAGAGAGAACACTGCGTCCTCGCTTACGTTCAGAGCGGCGGCGCGATATACAGCCTCGGCAAAGAGCAGATCTACGTAAAAAAAGGAAACGTCATACTGCTCAAGCAGGATCAGACCTACGTCGCTAAAAGCGATGCGGAAAATCCCTGGAGCTTCTTTTCGGTTGCTTTTTTTCTTGAATACGCCGATGAAAAATCAAGGGCGGCAATCGACGCTTTGCCAAGCGTGTTCCGTTCGAGCGACAGCTCTCAGATGGCTGAAAACTTTGCCGAGCTTTACAGAACCTGGTCAACAAAAAGCGCGGGATATTTAATAAAATGCCGAAGTCTGATTTTAGACATACTCTATATTTTGTTTAGTGATGAGTTCAGAAGAAGCAAAGCCAGCGCGCATTACGGAAAAATTGAAAAGATAGTAGATATGATGCGCGAAAATTACGGCGCGTCGTATACCCTTGAGGAGCTTTGCAAAATGACGGGACTTTCTTCCTCTCATTTTCGTATGCTTTTCAAGGAATTTACGGGGCTTTCCACCGTTCAGTTCCAGAACCGTCTGAAAATGGACAGGGCAAAGGACCTGATTTTAAGCGGAAGCTGTAACGTGACCGAGGCGGCAGCTGCCGTCGGCTTCAATAACGTTTACTATTTTTCGCGCCTTTTCCGCAAGCTTACCGGAAAAAATCCTTCCGAGTATTTAAATCCGTAAATTATTTTATCAAAGAGCAAGCAGAGATACAATACACATTGTGTTTTCATTTATACATTCTGCCGATAACTTATAAGAATTTTAAGTGTTTTACTATACTATCATAATATCATAGTTTATAAATAAAAGCAACATCAATAAGCGAAAAAATGTTAATTTTAAATAATATAAAAGCCTCTTGCAACAGAGAGAGTGAGTGTGTGAGTCCCCCATTCTGCCGCAAGAGGTTTTCGTTCAATTATTTTGGAATTTATCAATAGATTAAAAAATTAAATCAATACAGCTTCGTAAATTCAAAGCTTTCATCTATACCGAGCTTTTCCAAAGCCTCGGTTTTTCTTTTTGCTATATCGGAATCCAAGCGGTCGAAATAGTTGTTGCCCTCCGAGTCGATATCCACAATAAACGGTCCAAGCTTGTCGAGCTTAAAAAACCAAGCCGCCTCGATGCTTCCGAGTTCGTCAAAAAGATGCACGTCCTCAACAGTTATCGAGTCTATCCAAAGGTTTGGGCTTACCGAGCGCGGCGATACGTGAACGCATCCGCACATTTTCATCATTTCAGCGGTTTGTTTTCCCATAGTCGTTTTTCCGACTATCATTCTAAGTCCCCAGTTTTCGACGCTTTTTGCCCCCCATTTTTCAAATCTTATGCTTGAGGTCGGCATAAACGAAACAAGCTTCCATTTTCCTTGCTCTTTTATGACGATAGGACCGTTATGTATAAGAAGATTTCTGTCGTCGGTTGAAAAGGGCAGGGTGTTTTTTTCGTCAAAAATATATTTTTGAAGTCTTGAACGGCAGGTAAAAGCGTTTCCGCTTAGATAAACCGTATCCCCGATTCTGAGTTTTCTGATATCCTCCTCGGAAAGAGGTGCAGTTAAATAATATTCAGCCATAATTTGCTCCAAACTTTAAAAATGTTTATAAATTATCGGTCGCCAAACCACATCGGGCTTTTCATTGCTTGGATTGTGCCATCGGCGAGGATTCTTGTTGACGCGCGTCTTGCCACCATACAGTTCGTGCTCGTAGCGCAGGCGATACCTGCGATGTGAGTGTAAGCGTATTCAACGTTGACGGCAAGAACCGAGGTGGTGCCGCCGGCTCCGAGTATTCCAACGCCAAGGCTGTTGAGCGCTTCGTATAAATCCTCTTCAATTTTTCTGAACATAGGGTCGGGGTGCGCTGAGCCGACGGTGCGTAAGCATGCGGCTTCTTTTGCAAGATTTGCCGCAACGTTTGCCGTTCCGCCGATACCTATTCCGAGAACCGACGGTGGACAAACGGCACCTGCTCTTGCGGAAGCCACGAAGCTGTCAATTACGAATTTTTCAATTCCCGCAATACCGTCGGCAAAGGCCACTATTCTGTGCCTTGTGCCGCCGAAGCATTCGCTTCCGCCGCCCTTCGCGGCATAGGAAATTTCTATCGAGTCACCCTCAACGAATTTATAGGTAAAGTCGGGAATGTTCATTCCAATGTTGTTTCCGGGGTCATATCCCGTGAGCGGATGCTTCATAGTTGCGCGCAGATATCCGAGCTTTGTTGCTTTTTCGACAGCTCTTCTTGCAGCGTTTTCAAGCTCAACGAATCCGCCTTCAAGCTCGCACTTGTTACCTACTTTGAAGTAGAATATCGGCCAGCCCGTGTCAACGCAAAGCGGATTTTTGCGTTCCTTTGACATATCCATACTCTTAAGAGTTGCCATAAGTCCGCGCTTTGCATCCTCGTTTTTTTCAGTGCTTATTGCTGTTTTAAATGCTTCGCGTACGTCATCTGAAATTTCGGTAGCGCCACGCTTTACGGTTTCAAAAAGCACTTTCTCATAAATTTCCGTTTTAATCATTTTGTGTTTACACCCTCGTATTATTCAGTCGTTCGTCGGACGTTTCAACCCTTTTCATATCGATTCCGTTCATATTATCAAGCACGAATTGAACGCAAACATCACTTCCGCTTCCAAGCACATCTTCATCTATCATAAAATCATTATTATGTGGAAGAGTTGTGCATCCTTTTTCCGTATTTCGTGTTCCAAGGCGAATGAAAACTCCAGGCTTTTTAATCAGATACTGTGAAAAATCCTCCGAGCTCATTAGTATCGGAAGCTCGCAAGCCGCATTTTCACCGCCAACCTTTTTTACCGACTCCAATACCAAATCCGACAAATACGGGTTGTTATACACTACCAGTGCTTTGAGGTTGACATCCATTTCAGCTCTGACTCCCATCTCACTGGCAGTATTTTCTGCTATTTCGCGTATCCGTCTGTTTAAAAAGTCGTTTAGCTCCATATTGAACGTCCTTATGGTGCCAAGCATAAGCGCATAATCTGCAATAATATTTTGAGACGTTCCCCCCGTAAGCTTGCCGACGGAGCAAACGTATTTCTCAAGAGGACTTATTTCTCTTGTAAGCATGTATTGAATATTATTGTACGTGCGCACGGCTGTTGCCAAAGCATCCTTTCCGGATTGCGGCAGTGTTGCGTGAGCTGATGCTCCAAAAAACTCAATCTTAAACGTGCTGCTCGATGCCATGGAGCTTCCTTTGCAAACACCTATTTTTCCTGCGTCCAGCCAATTAGATACGTGAAGACCGATAATTACGTCAATATCCTCCATTACACCGTCGGCTACCATCTTCTGTGCACCGCTTTCTCTTCCTTCCTCACTGGGTTGGAAGAGAAGCTTGACACGGCAATCAATTTTATCTCGCATGGCGTAAAGAGCCTTCGCCGTGCCGAGAAGCATTGCTGTGTGCGCGTCGTGACCGCAGGCGTGCATTTGCCCCGGAATCTTTGATTTGTAGGGGATATCGTTGATTTCGTTAATAAGCAGTGCGTCCATATCTGCACGTATACCTATTGTGAAATGGCTTTTTTCGGGATTTATCGTTGCCACCACACTTGACTCTCCATACCTTTCGGTATATTCCACGCCGATTTTATCAAGCTCGCGTTTTACTACGGAAATAGTTTTTGGTAAATCAAAGCCGATTTCCGGATACTCATGAATTTCACGACGCAGCGCGATTATATATTCTTTATCTGCGTACATTTTTTGCCTCCGATATTTTATATTTCAATATTTGCAAGCGGTGTATGCATTTGGCATCCGTATATATCCGTGTCAAATATATCGCCGCTTATGTGTTTTCTCGGGAATGTGATTTTAATGGAGTTTACGACCTCGTATTCTATAATATCGATTTTGCTTTCGTCCACATCAAATGCCGCTGATATTTCGCTTTTTTGTAAGTTGTTTATTACATATTTCATCTTTTCGGTGCTATCGAAAATAAGGTCGAATGTGATAAAAAGCGGACCTGCGTTTTTGCTTCTCAAAATCTTTGCATAGTCAATAAGCTTCATTTTTTAAACCTCCTCAACTGTAATTTCAGCTGTTTCACTCAGCGAATCCACCCCTGCAAGATGGAATACGGAAAATTCGTACACCTCGCCTACGTGAATATCCGATGGAGAGAATGGAAAGGCGAGGTTGCCCGCCGTGGATTTTCTTCCGTCGTAGTCGCAATGAAGCATTCGGCTTCTTATAAGAGCGCATACCGTATCTGCTATTTGCTGTGTTTTTCCAACTACGTCAATCGTAATGGCAAATGAGCTTTCGGGCCCTCCCGCTGTTTTATAGGCAACCTTGTAAGAGCCGTCCTCAAGTGTGTTTTGTGTGTTTTCCTTTACGAAGGCTGTAACCGTGTCAATTATTTTGTCAATATTTTCTGCTGTTTTGGGATCGTGTACGGTCGCGGGACAAATCGTTCTGTATCCCGAAAGCTTAACTCCCTCAAGCTTGAGCGTTTTTTCTTTGGATTCTGTGAATTTTGAGCCGGATACGCGTACCGTTCTTTCGTCAACCTGTGTAAAGCTTGAATTATAAAGGTTCACAACTCCGTCGGGCTCGTAGATAAGGTATGGGTTGCCTTGCTCGTAAAGAGTGTGCGCCGCAACTCTGTCAACGGTGCATCGTCTTTTTGGATTTGCGGGGCGCAGTTCAAAATAATCCTCGTATATGTATCCCTGCATAACGTCTGCTGCCGCGACTGGTTCCGAGCACATAGCTCCGCACTCCATGATTTTTGCCATGTGGAATGCGAGGCCCTCGTCATATCCCCTCATAATACAGGGCGCAGCGTATATAGCCGTATCACAGGCTCTTCCTGCAACGATGACGTCTGCATTTTTTTTGAGGAGCTTTATAAAAGGCGACACGCCTATCTGGCTGACGATTTTTTCGCTCTTCTCAACAGCTTCTTTTGTGAGAGGAAATGTATTGCTGAGATTTTTGATTTTTCCGGATTCGAGCTTCTCCATAACGTACTCTCTGTCAACGTCAGAATAAATCGTTCCAAGCTTGAAATGAAGTCCTTTTTCGCGAGAGATTTCGTAAATTATTTCCTTTAGCCACCTGACGTGAGCTCGGCTTCCCGCACCGCCTGCCGTGCCGATAATAAACGGCGTTTTGTTTTTAAGAGCTAAGGGAAGCGCAATTTCAATATCGCGTTTTACAGCGCTTCTGTCTGTAAACGATTTTCCGCTTCCGAGGTAATAGGGGCCGGGGTCGGTAGAGCCGGCGTCAACTCCAAGAAAATCCACCTTTTCAGAGAAGGCAATTTTCAAGGCTTCTTCGCTGTAGCCGTAGCCGAGAAGACCGCAAAGTGCAACTATTTTCATAAATAAATCTCCGTTTTTTCTTCATTATACCATTGTGTCTATTAAAAAGTATTGCATTTATTTCTTAATATATTGCATTTTGTTCAAACTCGTGATAAAATAAAACAAAAAGGTTTTTTATGGACATAAGAAAGTTTGTGCTGTCGTATTACAGCAATGCAACCGACGATTTTCATATTAATGAGGTAACAAAGCCAAAGGGGGCTTTAGCTCTTCACAGCCACGACTATTTTCAGATTTACTATCTGAAAGAGGGGAAAATTATTCACCATCTTGAAAACTCTTCGGCTGAGCTCTCTGCCGGTGACGTTTTTATTATTCCGCCAAATCTAGTTCATTATATAGAGCCCTCCTCGCAGCAGCTGCGCTTTTATTCAATATCATTTATGCCGGCATTTATCGAGGACGTATGTAACGGCAATAAATTTGTTAAGGACTTTATACATTATCTTGAGCAGCTTGCGAAAGAAAATATACCTCCAAGTCTTACGCTTGAGGATGGCGACGCTCTGTTTGCCGACACGCTCGTGCAAAAAGTAATGAAGGAATTTACGAGCGACAAGACGGGAAAAGAAGCATTGATAAAATCTGCTATAGGACTTCTTTTGTCGGTGTTTGCGCGTTCCTATTTCAACGAAAAATGTGAGAGCATTAAAATACGTTCGGAAAGAGAGGCGATAATGCATTGTATAACTTATGTGAAAAATCATCTTTCCGAGGAAATAACACTTCTGGAAATAGCCAAAAAAACAGCAATGTCAAAGACTGCTTTTTGCAAATCATTTAACACGGTGGTCGGGGAATCCTTCAAAAAGTATCTTAACCGTCAGCGAATTGAGAATGCCTCCCGTCTTATTAAAAGCGGAGAGTGTGCGTCTGTTGCGGCAAGACTTTCCGGATATTCGGATTTCAGCACCTTTTACCGAAATTTTAAACGGATTTATGGTGTTTGCCCGAGTGAATATACATAGATTTCAAGAGAAAAAGACCGATAGGCCGGTGCTTGTCCCAAAGGGGAGCACACTGA
Organism: Oscillospiraceae bacterium; assembly: GCA_015064665.1. The sequence continues at coordinate 18,955 of SVRU01000004.1, read as the reverse complement.
CTCATCGGTCTTTTCTGTATGAAACGGCTCACATGGTTTTTTGATAATCTTCAATATTCTGATTGGTGTTATAGGTCGGGTCGCCGGGATTGATGCCGTTCATTTTTTGCATAACGTCATAAACTCTTGCGCGAAGCTCGTTTGCTCCGTCGCGTATTCCAAGGCTTTTATCGGCATATAAGGGCTCGGAAATATGTAAATCCACGAAAGGTCCTTTGCCGAAGATCTTTCGTATTCCCGTGCGGGGGCGGAACGACATCGTTATCGGGATGAGCGGCTTTCCGTATTCTGCCGCGTACATAAAAACGGCAGGCTTTAAGGGACGTATATCGGGATAAAAATACCACAGAGAGCCCTCGGGAAAAACGTGCAGCCATCGCCCGCTTTTCACAACCTCGTCCATATCACGCTTGAATGATATCATGGCGTGAACGTCACCCTCGGGAATCGGCATTCCTCCGAGAATTCGCATAAACGGTTGAAAACCGCTTTCAAAATTCGGTTTCCAAGCGGGAAAATAGCTTATATGCGGACGAATAGCCTTGAGCACGCAGAGATAATCCCACATAAAAACATGGTTTGAGACGGTTATCGCGCCGCCCTTCAATTCCTTTTTATGCTTTCTGAGATTTTTTCTGCCGTATATTCTAAGTCCGTGAGTAAGATGCATTATCGGAAATACTATGAGATGAAGCAGAAATGCAACGAAAAAGCGTTCAATGCGAAATAATATACCGCGCGGCATATATTCATAGCTTTCGTCAAGCTCTAATTCGCGTGTGCGCTTGAGTGAAAGCATATGCTGATCGCTTCGCTCGGGATACGTGTATTCAAGATCGTGGCGGTAATACATAACGCAATTTGCTCCTTTTCGATAAAAATCACAAATATACGTCATTATATCACATAATTCCATCCGAGTCAACCTGCTTGAAAACGATAGCGGTTTATGATATAATTTTAATTAAGTGATCAAATTTTGTATAAAAGGAAGCAACACAAGGGATGAAAAGGTCAATTCTTATAACCGGCGCATACGGAGGAATGGGAAAAGCTGCGGCAAAAAAGCTCAGTGATATGGGATTTCGAGTCTTTGCGCTTGATAGGTCGGTCGAAGCCCAAGCCGAAGAGGATATAATTCCGATAGAGGCAGACGTTACCGACGGGGAAAGCATTAAAAGCGCGTATGAAAAGGTCTGTGAGTTGACCGACAGCTTATTTGCAATTGTTCATTTTGCGGGGATTTATATGCTTGATTCTCTCGTTGAAATTGACACGGTGGATTTTGAAAAAATCTTCAAGGTTAATCTTGAGGGAGCGTTTCTTATAAATAAAAGCTTTTTCGGACTCTTGAAAAAAGGGTCGCGCATCCTCATCACTACAAGCGAGCTTGCTCCGCTTGACCCCCTGCCTTTTACGGGAATATACGCGATAACTAAGGCGGCGCTTGATAAATACGCGTATTCTCTCCGTATGGAGCTTCAGCTGAAGGGGATTGACGTCAGCGTTCTCCGCGCGGGAGCAGTTGACACGGGAATGCTCGGCGCTTCCACCGCGGCTCTTGACCGCTTTCACGAAAAGACCAAAATGTATTCCTGTAACGCCGCGCGCTTTAAGCGCATTGTAGAGGGCGTTGAGGCAAGGCGTGTCAAGCCCGAGAAAATTGCCGCAAAGGCAGTTAAAATACTTAAAAAGAGGCATCCGCGCTTTTCGTATACGATAAACAGAAATCCTCTGCTTTTAATACTCAACGCATTGCCGCGGCGCTTTCAGTTTTGGATAATTAAAAGGATTTTGAACTAACATAGAAAGGTGGTTAAGGTGTGAGCTTCTCGGTATGGTTCAGACAATGGGTTTCTTTTTTTGACGCTTTTAACCATAAATTCAAGCAAACCGAAAAGCGACCGTCAACGCGAGAAGGAGCACAAGCAAAGAAGAGAATCGAGGCGATCGCGCGACGTATTTTACCGTAAAAAGAAAAAGCCTGCTCACAGGCGGCGAAGCCATTACGTTCATGATTTAAGGCTTATAAAGGCTGTGTTTAATTTCGCGGCTGTTTCGCTCAGTATTTTGCTTCTGCCTTTTGGGCTGATAGATTGGGGCCGCAAAAGCATAGGGAAAGGAAAAGCGTCGGACGAATCACGTCTGCGAAAGACGGACGACGTGATAAAGAAAACCGTAAATTCACACGGGTATGCCGATGCGTCGGTGAAAAAAGAGAAAAAACAGCCTTCAAATACATAAAGCACGAACTCGTCTTCAAAGGAAGAATCTTTGTGTCCGTCGGAGAATCTCACATTCACGGAAGAGAATTGTTAACAGTACTGTCGGATTTATATTCCGTATGTTTCGCTCGAAGGATCTTTAAAAATGTCAATTTTCGGAGCCTTGAAAGTGAAGATAACAAAGAGAAGCGCAATAACGCATAGCGAAAAAAACGCCGCCCTCGGAAATTTGCAATACAGGCTTTCGTTTTTCAGATGCTTGGCTTCGTAAATATACGCCAAAGCGGCAGAAACGAAGAATATAGCAATGTTTATCCAATCGGGCGATTTGCCGATAGCTCCGTTATACGTGTAGAAAATAACGGGTATCAATAAAAGTCCAAGAACTGTTCCTCGAAGCTTAACACACCGGAAATTTTTGTAGCCTTTAAAGAAAAAGCTTTGCAGTATAGCATAGATGAACATCGGCCAGAAGAGCAGCTTCATATGCTCCCAGGTCGATTCGTTAACTCCTGAAAAGGGAGCCGCCCAAACAGCCTTGTTTGTCAGATCGTACAGAAAATGCAGCAGCGTTCCGCAAAGTGACGTAATTGCAAATCCGAAAAGCTGCCATAGCCAAACCGTTCTTTTCATAGTTCACCTCTGATATTTATTCAATTAAAGTGTATTCGGAAAAGAACCTGAATATACGCATGCTTATCTCAAAAGCTTCGGTGCGTTTTATGAAAACGGCTTTTTTGTCTGCACCACCGACTCCGTGTTGATTTTTTTGTTAATATATGTAAACAATTATTTATAAAAAGCGGATGGCACGTTGTTTAGCCATCCGCTTTTTATTATTTTAATGAAAGGTATATCCGATTAATTTTTCTTGTTCAGTCCGAGACGTGCCGAGGCTTCCTCGCGCATTTTGTACTTGAGGATTTTGCCCGCCGCGTTCATCGGGAAGCTTGATACGAATTCAATGTATTTCGGCACCTTGTGGCGAGCCATGTTTGCCTTGATGTAGTTTGACATCTCTTCGACCGTCACGCTGTCAGGCTCCTTCAAAATAATGCACGCCATTATTTCCTCACCGTACTTTTCGTCGGGCACGCCGATGACCTGAACGTCCTTAGTCATGGGATGCGTGTAAATAAATTCCTCGATTTCCTTCGGGTAAATATTTTCTCCGCCGCGGATTATCATATCTTTAAGACGGCCTGTAATCTTGTAGTTGCCTTCCTCGTCGTAGGACGCAAGGTCTCCGGAGTGAAGCCAGCCGTCCTCGTCTATGGTCTCCTTCGTTGCCATAGGCATTTTGTAGTAGCCCTTCATCGTGTTGTAGCCCTTGGCGCAGAATTCACCGTTGACACCCGGGCCAACCTCCTCGCCTGTTTCGGGGTCGACTACCTTGCAGCGAACGTGCGGAAATGCATATCCGACGGTTTCGGTTCGGACGTCAAGCGGGTCGGTCCAGGAGCTCATCGTGTTTCCCGGAGCGCACTCGGTTTGTCCGTAAACGCTGACTATTCCCGTCATGTTCATTTCATTCGGGTCGGCGGCTCTGCGCATAAGCTCTGCGGGGCATCCCGCGCCCGCCATGATACCCGTTCTCATATGCGAGAAATCGGTGTCGCGGTAGTTGGGATGATTAAACATTGCTATAAACATCGTAGGCACGCCGTTAAAGCAGGTTATTTTCTCCTGATTGATGCAGGCAAGAGAGGATTTTGCCGAGAAATAGGGCATAGGGCACATGGTTGCTCCGTGCGTCATCGACGAGGTCATCGAAAGCGTCATTCCGAAGCAGTGGAACATAGGCACCTGAATCATCATACGGTCTGCGGTCGAAAGCCCCATTCTGTCGCCGATACATTTTCCGTTGTTGACAACGTTGTAGTGCGTAAGCATTACGCCCTTGGGGAATCCCGTCGTGCCTGAGGTATATTGCATGTTGCATACGTCGCCCGGTCTGACGGCGGCTGCCATTCTTGCCACCTGCTCGGCGCTTACGAGCTTGTATCTCTCCATAGCCTCGTCAAAGGTGAGGGAGCCGGGCTGCTTGAAGCCTACCGTGATAACGTTTCTGAGGAACGGCAGACGTTTAGCGTGTAGAGGTTCTCCCGGCTTCGTAGTCTTTATTTCGGGACAGAGCTCGTTTATGATTTTGCGGTAGTTGGAATCAAGACAGGAGTCTATCATAACCAAGGTGTGAGTGTCGGATTGGCGAAGCAGATATTCCGCCTCGTGAATTTTATACGCCGTGTTAACGGTTACAAGTACCGCTCCGAGCTTTGTGGTTGCCCAGAAGGTTATATACCACGCGGGCAGATTCGTCGCCCACACGGCAACCTTTGATCCCGCCTTGACACCGAGCGAAACGAGTGCTCTTGCAAATCTGTCAACCTCGTCGCGAAACTCTTTATAGGTTCTGGTGTAGTCAAGAGTGGTGTATTTGAAGCAGAGCTGGTCGGGGAATTCGTCTGCGACGCGGTCAAGAACCTCGGAAAAGGTGAGATTTATAAGCTCGTCCTTTTTCCATACGTACTGTCCCGTGCCGTCGTGGTTGAAATACAGCTTCTTTTTCATATCTCTCGTGGAATTGAAGCGCGACATATAGTTGACGAAATAAGGGAAGATTATCTCGGGATCCTGAAGATCCTCAAGCCACGCGGGCTTCCATTCAAGCGAAATGAATCCGTCGTAATTTACCGACGTAAGCGCGCGCATAACGTCGCCGATAGGCATGGTGCCCTCGCCGATAAGCTGATATTTTCCGCTATCGTCGGAATCGCGCATATGAACGTGCTTGACGTATGCACCGAGGTTTTTTATGGTGTCGTCACCCGATTCACCGTTATCTCTGTAGGGGTGATGAATGTCCCAGAGAACCGCGAGATTATCGCTTGCGAAGCCGTCGAGCATCCTTCTGAGTCTTGCCGTATCGGAGTAGATACCGCTCGTTTTGACGAGAATACTGACGTCGAGCTTTTCGGCGTAGGGGACGAGGGTGTTTAATGCGGCGAGCACGTTCTCCTCGTTATCGTGAAGCGCGCATACAACAACGCCGAAAACGTGGGCGTCGTAGGCTGCGTCAATAAGCGGTTTTACAGAATCTGCGGCATCGCCGCCGAGCGATATGTCAATAGAAGAGTCGAAGCAGGGTATAGATAATTGCTTTTCTCTGAGAGAACGAACGGTTGCTGCGGTATTGTATTTATGAAACGGACCTCCGCGGTCGGTGAGCTCGTCTGAGTTTTGAAGATTATAAACCTCTATTCCCGTAAAACCCATATCAATTGCCGTTTCAATCATCTCATTCCATGAGAATCCCTGCCAGCCGCGTGTTGAAAAGGAAAGCTTCATTCCATCTCCTCCTCGTAAATTATTTTGTTTAAAGCACTGAGGTATGCCTCAATGCCCGCGCCGACGATGTCGGTGGATATTCCTCTTCCGGAATAAACCTTAGCGCCCGAACGAAGCTTGACTACGGTTTGTCCCATAGCCTCTCTGCCCTCCGTAACGGCTTGAAGCTGGAAATCGTCAAGCTCATAGTGGCGGCCGACGATATTTTCTATTGCGTTGAATGCGGCGTCGATAGAGCCGTCGCCGATATACACGCCCTCTACGGCTGCTCCGTCTTTGACAAGCTTTATATGCGCCGTTGCGGAAATCGTATTTCCGGAGGTTATAAGATAGGAGTCGAGCTTGTAGGTCGGGGGAACCTGCATAGCCGCGGAGGCAACGATGGCGTCAAGCTCTTTGAGACTGACCCTCTCTTTTTTCTCTGCAATTTGCTTAAACGCATTATAGACCTTCACACCGTCCTCGTCGGAAAGGTCATATCCGAGCTTTGCTGCGGCAACGTTAACGGCGGCTGAATCGTCGTGAAGCGTGAGGTATATATCGGTGTCGCTTCCGTCCTCGTTGCCGATAACCGTCTTTTTATCAGCCTGGCATATACGGTTTATTTGCTCGGTAATTCGGGAGAGCTGTGTCGTGCGAACTCCGCATGACGCGTCCAACGAATCCTGCCTTGCCGCAAAAATGCGGGCGAGGTTGGCAAGAGATGCAAAATTTATAGGATAAGCCGCCGCGCGTATTTGCTCCGCTCCTGCCGTAACGGCGGAGATAGCGCAGGCTTCGGCCATCGAAAGCCCGTCGGAGCAACATACGCCGAGTGACACGTTCTTAAGCTCCGGAAGCTTTTCGTACTGAAGAGCGATAAATTCCGAAAGCTCGCCCGGCAGCATATTGCCCGCGGTATCGCAAAGCGTCACGGTGGTCGCTCCGGCTTCGATTGCGCACTTAAGCGCAAGGGTAAGGAATGACTGCTCGCTGCGGGTCGCATCGGTTGCAATAAACTCAACGTCCTCGCAAAGCGACTTGCATTTTGCAACCGAGGTTGAGATCGCGCTTATCATTGCGTCCGGCTTTTTATGGAAAAGATATTCTATTTGCACTGCGCTTGTGGGAGCGGTTACCTGAAGTCTTGGCTTTTTTGCCTCCTTGAGCGCGCTCCAAGAATCCTCAATGCTCTTGTCGTTCATGGCAACGGGCACAGCGACGGTGCTCTCCGATACCGCGGCGGCGATAGATTTAATTCTGAGCGAATCAATGCGAGGGCTGTCTATTCCCTCTAGCTCAATAACGTCAACTCCGAGCCTGTCGAGTAGCTTGGAAAACTCTATCTTCTCCTTAAACGATAGGCAAAAGTTCTCCGAAATCTGTTTCATTGTTGCGTCACTGATTTTGATTTGCTTCATAGTTTTCTTCCTTTCTAATTATAAACTCTTACTATAAACAAAAAAGCCCCAAAGCCGACTGCGGCTAAGGGACGAAATTTTTCGCGGTACCACCCTAATTATTCCCAAAAGGGAAATCACTCAACAGCCTCAAGCAAGGCCTTGCCCTGTAACGGTGGCATCCGTGTCTTATTACTCGCTTTCGCTTTGACAAGACCGACTCGGGAAGGAGAATGCCGAATCCGTACGTATCGGCTCGCACCGTGCGCCGACTCTCTGTAACGTTTGAAAATGGCATATTTTCCGTCATTGTCTTTAAATTGCAATGGTTATTGATGCATATATTAAAGCACTAAAAAGAAGTTTTGTCAAGATTTTTTGATTAAAAAAAGCGAGGTTTGTGCAATAGTTACAAATGTGATGATTTGGATTTGATAATATTTGTTGAAAAAAGCGTTAAAAAAATATTTGACATTTCAAAAAAGTTGTGATAGAATATTTTCATAAAAAACTATGACGAAGACGGTACGGTGAAAGAGTTTGCAGAGAGTCGGCGCACGGTGCAAGCCGATAGCTTATAGCCGAGCTACCAGTCACTTCCGAGTTGAAGATCTGAGCATACGTGTGTATGTTAGGGTCTTACGTGTCCCGCGTTAAGGGTCAGGGCTTGTTGGAGTCTGAAGCGGCGTTAAGCGCAATTTGAGTGGTACCGCGGGATATTTCTCGTCTCAAGAAAATCGTTTTTCTTGAGGCTTTTTTTGTTTTTTAGCAAGGAATCAGGAATGTTGGTTCTGTTTTCTTCGAAAAATAATGAGAAATAAGTTGTAAATATAAATTGTATATTGTGTTAAACAATACGAAATAATGCATGAATACTGTTGACAATAACGGCAGGTTTGTATATAATATTATTTATTAAAATATATAGCCGTCGGCATACGAAAAAAAGAAAAAGAGGTGTAACGTGGAACCGGTTATGAACGGAATGAAGGATAAAATAAACCAAATAGCAGCCCGTATCAAAGAGCTTCGCATAGTCACGGGGCTGTCCGTCGAGGAGATGGCTGTCCGCACCGGTACTACGGTCGAGGAATACGAGCAGTGCGAGGCGGGCAACCGCAACCTAAGCGTAGCATTTCTTTATCACTGCACGCTGAGCTTCGGAGTTGACCTCGGAGATCTTCTTGAGGGTAAGAGCCCCAAGCTCCGCCAATACGCCTTAACGCGTAGCGGCGGCGGGCAGCGTATAGAGGAAGCGCATAATATGGTGGGCTTCAATCTTGCGTCAGGCTTCCGCAACCGTATAGCTTTGCCGCTTTATATGGAGCTTAACTACAATGGTGACGAGGAAAATATTGATCTTGTGACTCACGAGGGGCAGGAATGCGATATCGTAATCACGGGGCATATGAAGATACGTATAGGAGATAACACCGAGATACTCGGCCCCGGTGATTGTATCTATTTCGATTCGGGAACACCCCACGGCATGATTGCCGTCGGTGGAGAGGACTGTACCTTCTACGCTATCGTTTTGCGCAACCAAGCCGCAAGACTCGGTGAAGCGGAGGCTGTTCCCTCGGTTGCAACGAAAAGAAACGCTGACGATCTCGGCGACAGAATATATAAGAATTTCATAATTCCTACCGAAAAGGACGGAGTTCTTACAAAAATTGACTTTAAGAACGCCGACAAATTCAATTTTGCTTTTGACGTCGTAGACGCGCTTGGCAGACGCAAGCCGAATAAGCTCGCCATGCTTCACGTTAGCGAGGACGGAACGGAACGCCGTTTAACCTTCCAAGATATGAAAAAGGAATCCGCAAGGGCGGCAAACTATTTCAAATCGCTCGGAATTAAGCGAGGAGACAGAGTTATGCTCGTCCTCAAGCGTCACTATCAGTTCTGGTTTGCGCTTCTCGGCTTACATAAGCTCGGCGCAGTAGCCATTCCCGCGCCGAATCAGCTTTTGGCAAAGGATTTCAAATACAGATTTGAAGCAGGTAATATAAAAGCCATACTTTGTACCGCCGACGGTGAGGTTGCCGACGCGGTGGACGAGGCTGCAGCCGAGTGCCCTGGACTTTCTTGTAAGATTCTCGTGGGCGGCGACCGTGACGGCTGGCACAATTTTGACGAGGAGTACTGTATTTACAGCAGTCATTTTGCCCGCACGGAAAACTCTCCCTGCGGAGAGGATCCCATGCTGATGTTCTTCACCTCGGGAACTACCGGATATCCGAAGATTGCGGCGCATAACTATAAATATCCGCTCGGCCATTTCATAACCGCAAAGTATTGGCATCAGGTCAATCCCGAAGGACTTCATTTCACGATTTCGGATACCGGCTGGGCAAAGGCTATGTGGGGTAAGATTTACGGACAATGGCTGTGTGAGGCGGCGAATTTCGTATATGATTTCGACAGATTTAACGCCGAAAAGATACTTCCCATGTTTGAAAAATACGGAATTACTACCTTCTGCGCTCCTCCGACGATGTACAGAATGCTCGTAAAGCAGGATATATCAAGATTCGATCTCTCTTCTATCGAGCATGCTTCTACCGCAGGCGAGGCGCTTAACCCCGAGGTGTTCCGTCAGTTTGAAAATAACACGGGTCTTAAGATAATGGAGGGCTTCGGTCAGTCGGAGAGCACGCTTATTATCGGTAACCTTGCCGGTGACAGTCATAAAATGGGCTCCATGGGTAAACCCGTTCCTCTTTACAAGGTTCGTCTTCTCAACGCAGACGGCGAAGAGGTTGCAAGAGGTGAAAGCGGAGAAATATGTATTGATATTTCGGAAGGCTTGCCTTGCGGTCTTGCTTATGCATACGAAGGAAACGAAGAGGTCACGAGGGAAACCTGGCGCGACGGATATTACCACACCGGTGACGTTGCGTGGATGGATGAGGACGGCTTCCTGTGGTACGTTGGCCGCGTTGACGACGTTATTAAATCTTCCGGATACAGAATCGGTCCGTTTGAAATTGAAAACGTAATTATGGAGCTTCCTTACGTTCTTGAATGTGGAGTATCCGCGGCACCGGACGAGCTCAGAGGACAGGTCGTTAAGGCAAGTATCGTTTTGGTTGACGGAAAAGAGGGAACGGACGAGCTGAGAAAGGAAATTCAGAACTACGTCAAGTCCAAGACTGCTCCCTATAAGTATCCGAGAATCGTTGAATTCCGCGAGAGCCTTCCTAAAACGACAAGCGGAAAAATCATAAGAAAATTGCTGTAATGTGAGCTTTGGTTTGCATTTAGCGAGTATTTGAGCAGAAATATGAAAGAAGATACGAAAAGACTTACTCTCTTTGCGGGTCACTACGGCAGCGGAAAAACGAATATTGCCGTCAATTACGCCTATAAGCTTGCAAGAGAGGGAAAAAGGGTTTGCATTGCCGATTTGGATATCGTTAATCCCTATTTTCGAACAAAAGACAGCGAAGAGGAGCTTTCGGCTCTCGGGATTAAGCTGATTTCGCCGCAATATGCAAACACTAACGTTGATTTGCCCGCCCTGCCTGCTGAAAGCTACAGGCTCGTGCAGGATAAATCGGTTTTTGGCATTATGGATATCGGCGGTGACGACAGAGGAGCTTACGCTCTCGGCCGTTTCACTGACGCTATCAAGGCGGAAAACGATTACCGAATGGTATTTGTCGTAAACCGTTACCGTCCGCTTACCTCTACGGCAGAGGACGCGGTTGCGATTATGCGTGAAATAGAGTCTGCATGCGGACTTAAGTTTACGTGCATAGTCAACAATTCAAATCTCGGCGCGGAAACCACGAAGGAAACGGTTCTTGATTCGGTTGATTTTGCAGAGCGGCTCAGCGCTTTAACGGGGCTTGAGCTTTGGATGCATACCGCGGAGGCTTCGGTGGCAGCCGAGCTTGCAGAGCTGTCGGTTATGCCGATGATTTTACAAAAGAAAAAATTTTAACCTATCCAATGCTGATGCGTATCGGACGGATAGGATCGAAAAGGAGATTATAAATGGCAAAGGTAACCTTTAATACGGATATGTGTAAGGGATGCGGACTGTGCATTGACGCCTGTCCGAAAAAGTGTCTTGCTATCGCAGAGGATAAGCTCAATAAAAAGGGCTATTCTCCCGCATATATGCAAGATGAGGATAAATGTATCGGATGCGCTTTCTGCGCAACTATGTGTCCCGACTGTATAATCACGGTTGAAAAGTAAGGAGAAAGACATGGCAGACAGAATTTTAATGAAGGGCAACGAGGCAATTGCGGAGGCAGCAATTCGCGCAGGTTGCCGTCACTACTTCGGTTATCCGATCACTCCCCAGACGGAGATAGCTGCGTATATGGCAAAGAAGATGCCAAAGATCGGCGGCGTTTTTCTTCAGGCGGAAAGTGAGATAGCCTCGATAAATATGGTTTACGGAGCTGCGGCTGCAGGTATGAGAGTAATGACCTCTTCGTCCAGCCCCGGAATATCCCTCAAAGCAGAGGGGCTCAGCTACATAGCGGGATCCGATGTTCCCGCACTCGTCGTCAACGTTCAGAGAGGCGGTCCGGGTCTTGGCGGTATTCAGCCCTCTCAGTCGGATTATTTCCAGGCTACCAAGGGCGGTGGACACGGCGATTACCGAATGATCGTTCTTGCTCCCGCGTCGGTGCAGGAGATGGCAAGCCTTACCATTAAGGGCTTTGAGCTTGCCGACAAATATCTTATGACCTCCATGATCCTCGCTGACGGAACCATTGGTCAGATGATGGAGCCCATCACCTTTGAGGATTCCGAGATCAAAACCTATGAAAAGCCTTGGGCGCTTACGGGTACCGAGTGTAAGCGTAAGCACAATATCGTTAACTCGCTTTACCTTAAGCCCGATGAGCTTGAAAAGAAAAACTTTGAGCGTTTTGAAAAGTACGCTGAAATAGAAAAGTGTGAGGCAATGTGGGAGAATTATATGATGGATGATGCCGAGATATGCGTCGTGGCATTTGGTATCGCTTCCCGTGTTGCAAAGAATGCCGTTGCGGCTGCGCGAAAAGAGGGAATCAAGGTCGGTCTAATCCGTCCTATCACCCTTTGGCCGTTTCCCAATGCGGCGTTTGAGGCGGCAAAGAGCGTAAAGGCGTTTGTATCGGTCGAGCTCAGCATGGGTCAGATGATTGAGGATGTAAGACTTGCTACCGGATGCCGCGTGCCCGTTTCTCTTTGCAACCGCACGGGCGGTATGATTCCGTCTCCTGACGAGATACTTGAGGCTATTCGCCATGCCGGAAAAGGAGTGATTTGATAATGGCAGTTGTATTTGAAAAACCGAAATCCTTGACGGACGCACCGTTTCATTATTGTCCCGGCTGTCCTCACGGTATTATTCACCGTCTCGTAGCCGAGGTTATTGACGAGCTTGGTATTGAGGGAAAGGCTATAGGCGTTGCTCCCGTCGGATGCGCGGTTATGGCTTATGATTACTTTGCCTGCGATATGATCGAGGCGCCTCACGGAAGAGCTCCCGCCGTTGCTACGGGTATAAAGCGTTGCCGTCCCGAGAACGTTGTGTTCACCTATCAAGGTGACGGCGACCTCGCTTCTATCGGTATGGCTGAGACAGTTCACTCCGCTGCAAGAAACGAGAACATAACGGTTATCTTCGTTAACAACGCGATTTACGGTATGACGGGCGGACAGATGGCTCCTACCAGTCTTCCGGGCCAGGTCACGCAGACCTCTCCCTACGGACGTGACGTAAATCATTGCGGTTGGCCTATCAAGGTCAGCGAGATGCTTGCGACTCTCGAGGGTCCCGAATATATCGCAAGAGTTGCCGTCAACAACGTAAAAAACGTCAAGAATGCAAAGAAGGCTATAAAGCGTGCGTTTGAGAATCAGATAAACGGCAAGGGATTCTCGCTCGTAGAGGTGGTTTCCGCTTGTCCCACCAACTGGGGTATGACTCCCAAAGCAGCGCTTGAATGGGTAGAGAGCGATATGCTTCCGTATTATCCTATCGGCGTATACAAAGACAGAAGCGCAGAGGAGGGCAAATAAGATGAAAACAACTCAGATTCTTATTGCGGGCTTCGGCGGACAGGGAATTCTTTTCTCGGGTAAATTCCTCGCGTATAAGGGACTTATAGATGAGCTTCAGGTTTCCTGGCTTCCGTCTTACGGACCCGAAATGCGCGGTGGCACTGCAAACTGCAATGTTATTCTTTCCGATGATCCCGTCGGCTCACCCATTATTACAACTCCCGACGTTCTTATTGCAATGAACCTTCCTTCGCTTCAGAAGTACGTAGATTCTGTTGCAGCAGGCGGTCAGATCTACGTTGATTCATCTCTGATAAACGCAAAAGTTGAGCGCGGCGACGTTGAGGTGTTCTATATTCCCGCAACTCAGATGGCAAAGGACGAGGGAATTGCTTCTCTCGCAAATATGATAATAGTCGGCAATCTTCTTGAAAACAATCCCGAGCTTACCTTTGACGGTGTGGCAGAGGTGATTGAGAAGCTCGTGCCTCTCAAAAAGGCTGCCCTCAAGGAGCTTAATATGAAGGCTCTTCAGCTCGGCAAGGACTATAACAACTGATTTTATATTCTATATTTCCAAAAGGAGACTATAATTTTATGAACGCAATGACTGAAATGAGCAAATACCGTCATGAAAAGGTATTGTTCGTAAACAATGAAAAAGCCGGTCTTAAGGCGATTATTGCCATCCACAACACTAATCTCGGTCCGGCAATCGGCGGATGCCGTCTTTTCCCCTATGCATCATTTGACGATGCTCTCTTCGACGTTCTCCGTCTTTCTCGCGGCATGTCCCACAAGAATGCTGTTGCAGGTCTTGCTCACGGCGGTGCAAAGGGTGTAATTATCGCAGATCCTTCTCAGAAAACCGAAGCTATGTTCGAGGCCTTCGGCGAGGCAGTTAACAATCTTGGCGGCGAGTACATCACCGCTGAGGACGTAAATACCACTTGTGACGATGCACTCGTTATGCTTCGCAAAACGAACCACATCTGCGGTCTTCCTCAGAATAGCGGCGACCCCTCGCCCTTCACTGCACGCGGCGTATGGCAGGGTATCAAGGCTACCGCGAAGGTTGCTTTCGGCTCTGATTCTCTCGACGGTCTTACCATCGCCGTTCAGGGTCTTGGTAAGGTTGGTTACGATCTCTGCCGTCTTCTTCATGAGAGCGGCGCAAAGCTTATCGTTTGCAACCGTAGCAACAAGGCTATCGCAGAGCGCGCAGCAGATGAGTTTGGCGCAGTAGTAGTTCCCACCGAGGATATTTACAGCCAGAAGTGCGATATCTTCTCTCCCAACGCAATGGGTGCTATAATCAATCCCAACACCATTCCCGTGCTTAACTGTAAAGCAGTTGCCGGAGGCGCTAACAACCAGATTCTCGACGATGCTTCGGGACTTGCTCTCAAGGCTCGCGGAATATTCTACGCTCCCGACTTCGTAATCAACGGCGGCGGTGTTATCAATGCTGCAGCAGAGGTTGACGGTCCTTACAACAAGGAGGCTGTTCTTCGGAAGGTTGACAATATCTACAACTCAATTGAGCATATTCTTACCGAGTCTAAGACCACCGGTGAGCCCGAAGGCGTTATCGCAACGAAATATGCAGAATCCTTGATTTATCGCTGATAAAATGCGAATTTTGTCACACGGGTGGCAGTTTGTTTTGAAGACAAGCAAAAAAGAGAGTGCGGATTCTACAGTCCGCGCTCTCTTTTTTTGCTAAAAATGTAACGCTTTATTTACAAAAAAGAATTAAAGCTTCAAAAGTCTTTTAATATTACCGCTGTAAATCATCTCTTTCTCATCTTCTGTAAGCGGTATTTTATTAAATCTTTCAAGCTCACTTTCCGCATCCCACATTGGAAAGTCGGTTCCAAACAAAAACTTATCTGCACCGTGCATATCAATAATTTCGCGAGCCCTTTCGACGTCAATAAAGGGAAGAGACGAGCAGGTATCGAAATAAACGTTATTAAGACCGCGGTAAAGATGCGCGTCGTCCCAGCAACGATATCCGCCGAAATGAGCGGCGATAAAATTTACGTCGGGGTATTTTTTAGCCATTTTGACAAGGCGGTGGGGCTTTGAAAATTCGTATCGGTCATCCCCAATATGAAACAAAATCGGGAGCTTGCCGCTTGCTGAGCGGTAGAATTTTTCTACTGCTTCATCGTCTATATTGAATTTTTGAAAATCCGGATGAAGCTTGATTCCTCGCATATTGTTTGAGATAGCCCAATCTATCTCTTCTGCAATTTCTTCTTCGGATAAATCCTGGTGCAGAGTAATGAATCCTATAAATTCGGGATGCGCATCAACCTCTCGCTTAATAAATTCGTTGATTGAACGCACTTGATGCGCCGTTGTAGCGACCGAATGAACGACGAAACGGCTGACCCCGTTTCGCTTTCCGTCTTCAATCAGTCTTTCTGCCGTGCCTGCCGGCATCTCCATTTTTATATCGTAAAACCTTCCTATTGTTTCCGTTGCTTTGGCTGCAATTTTTTCGGGATATATGTGTGCGTGCGCGTCTATAATTTCCATAGTTTTTTCGCAGAATAAAAGCTGCTTGACTCTCCGTTTTTTATTAAGTTATCTTACCATACTTTTATCAAAAAGTCAATAAAAAGCTGTCTAATTATTTATAAAAACTAAAACCGTATATAAACCCTCAGATTTTGCTTTTAAAATAGGAATCGTAGAGGAGGAAGTTGTTGATAAAAAGAGCGGCGAAGTGAAAGCTCAAAATAAACTCTGAGAAAGCGCGTAACTTTTCATAATCGAAAATTTGGAAGAAATTATCTCGACAACTTAATTTGCAAACTCGATATCATCAAGCGGAACGTCTATAAATATATAAGAGAAAACTTGAACAACTTATCTCTATCACCCCAACGCGGGTAAACAATTATTTACATTCTAATTCAGTGCTTTTTGATGCTTTTGTGTAGGAGAACTCTGCTGAATCTCGCACGGTATGCTCTTAAATCCAAGTAATCCAAGCATAACTGTGGTCGTTTATTGTGGTCGTTTTCTAAACTCAAATATAACGAGAAAAAACAGAGAGATGTGTCCTAACACACCAAACGCCCGTGCATTAAAATGTAAACTAAAGAAAACAAAATATTCGCCCAGGCTTGCTATATTGTAACTCTGAATTCCTGAAAAAGCAAGTCTTTTCCCAATAATAATTTTTCAAAATTTACACCGCTATATACAAAGAAAACAGCCGATGAGGAATCTCCCAGAACCTCATCGGCTGTACCTTTTCCAAATATCAAAACGGAACTAAAAGCATATCAGTGTCGAAATTTAAAAACCGCCCCTACATTCAAGGTGCAAAATTTGATACGCAGTAAGCAAAGAAAAAAGTTTTTCAAAGGGTGTTGACAGAGTTGCATTTGTATGGTATAATATAACCGTACACGAGAAAAATCGAATTATTCATATAGCCACCCTTGTTGACGGGGCGAGGTCTATGTTTTGTGATATGGTAGAGTATCTCTTGTACGCAAGAGATGCTTTTTTGTTTTATTAGGAGGTTTTTATGAATGTGATTCATTTACAAAAGGCATTCGCCTTTATTGCCAAGGGATTGGTGGAGAAAGAAAAACTATTGAAAGATTCCCCGAATAGATATCCTTACAGCCGAGACTTGCAGCGAGGGATAAATATGTTTTTAGCTGCTTGCTTGGAATTTGGTTGTGTCGGGGAAAATGCTTTCAAATATGCAGATGAGAGTTCTTTTTTGTCTCATTACATATGTAAGCCCATTTGCGAGTGGTTTAATGACTGGGACAAAGATGTTCTTCAAAATATTAAAATTGAGGAACAACCTTTTTATGCATATGGCCCTTTTGCGTTTAAGCGCGGAAAAACAGATCTTTATACGGTTACAGAAGAGTGCGTTGAGTTTTTGAATACTCAGGAAAGCGATATCATTGAAGGAACGGACGAACACGCTCTGTATGAAAAAATTATACAACTCTCACAAGAGGATTACGTAAAGGTCCGAAAGTATATCATAGAGCATCCCGTGATTACAATCGAAGATAGAAGAGCTTTTTTGTCAGAATATGCGGATAATACGATAGCGAAAGATGCATTAAATCTTGCATATGAGCAATTTGAAGAACGATATACTATATGCCCTGCATGCGGATGGACAATGGTAGAGAAGGATTACGGTCTTTCTTGCGTGTCAGAATATTGCTTAGAACATTTGCCAGTTATTTCTGTTGAGGCATGGAAGGACGCTTCATCTGAGCATGTTTATAGATTAAAGAAAGGCGTTATGCGGTATTTTGCGCAACCCGGAAAACTGGAGATAGATATTGCCAGGTATTGTGAAAAGCATGCACTGGACTATTCTTTGTGGCCGCAGAAGGACAGATTTGATATAGAAATTCGTTTTTCTGACGGTGAGGTATGGGAGATTGACGCCAAAGCATATCGCAATGCACTTTCACTTTGTTCCAAAATCAAACAAGATGGCGGATTCCCGTCAGGCAATTACAAATACGGTTTTTATGTTGTTCCTACAGAATATACAAGAAACAAAAATAATTACACCGCTGTCGTAAACAAGATCTTAACCGGTCAGCCTAACATAAAATGTGTTACATTGGCTGTTATAAAGAAAAAAATCAAAAAGAAAGTAGGTGAGTTGAATGGCTAAAAAAGAATCGTATGAATGGTATGCACCGTTACAAGGATATTTTGACGATAATATGATGTCTCGAGAAAATTTTGCTGCTATTGAAGCGGTATTACACCTGTTAACAACGTACGCAGAAGTCCCTGAGGCGGAAAAAGCATATTTGTTATTTTCGCAATATCAACTCATCGGTATAAAGCAGGGAAGCGAAGCTGATCACAAACTTCAACTGGCTCGTTTCACACTTGGATGTTATCGTTCACGTAAGTACTGGCAAGATGCTCTTGAAACATATCGCTCGAGCAAATATGATGGTATAAGAGCATTTGATTTTGTCAACGAAGATGGTAAGATCAAGGCAAAAAGAAATAAAGGCACATATCCGCACCCCTATGAAAAACGTTTGGAAGAATGGAATAAGCTTTGGAGTGATTGCGCCTATCATAAGGATGTATATCCAACGGCAGGAACCGGGAGTTATTACTATTATGTATCTTCAAAAGAGGATGAGAAGAAAACAGAAAAAGTAAAGGTTTATTTTACGGAAAAATCTGTTCTTCCTTGTCAAAAATCGGTTGTTCTCGAGCACAGAAAAGCAGAAGTTATTACGATATCGATATCAGAGCTTCTTGAATGTGCAAAAGAAATGAGAGATATGCAGCCGGGCGATTATTGTTACAATATACTTCAAAGCAATGTTGTAAAAGCGGTAGAAGACGGCAAAGTATCGCGGTGTCAGGAACTTTCTATTGCGCAGACAATAAACATAGTGGGCATGGTTGGTTCAGGAAAATCGACGTTCATTAAGGTATTGTCGTATTGGGCAAATAAGAACAACAGAAAGATCGTTGTTGTGCTGGATACCGTTGCCGAGGTTTTTAATCTGTGGAGATATCTTCACAAATTCGATGTGAACTGTTCTCCTCTCGTGGGCAGAAACGAAAGGCTAAAATATATAAATCAAATAACAGAGCCTGGTAAAGTGTGCTTGCCTACGGAAATATCTCAGTATTTAACCAATGCGTGCATGGTTGACGGAATGAACGATAGCGAAACCGAGAGCTTAACTTACGGAAAAGAACCGTGTTTTTCTTTGAAAGAAACAAGCGAGGGTAGCCCTCGTCTTTGCCCGTATTTTGATATATGCTCAGGCTCAAAAATGCTTCGCGAATGCTATACAAGTTCTGTTGTTCTCACAACTGTAGCTGGTTTTGCAATTTCTCGAGTTGGAAAAAATCGAGAGCCGTTTTTGGAGGTTGCCCTCAGAGGATTCGATATTGTCGTTTTTGATGAGAGCGATAGAGTTCAAAAAACACTGGATCAGATTT
>SVRU01000097.1 GCA_015064665.1 Oscillospiraceae bacterium | reverse complement strand
GACGGTTATAACCGCTGAAACCAGAAGCTGAAGAGTAAAGCAATTTCCGAGCGCCTTCTCGGCAGAGTCACGGTCTCCCTTTCCCATAAATATAGAGGCTCTTGGTGCGCCGCCCGAGCTGACGAGTGCCGCAAATGCGGAAACCAGCATAATCAGCGGCATACAAACGCCTACTCCCGTGAGCGCAAGGCTTCCTTCATCCGCAATATGACCGATAAAAATACGGTCAACGATGTTATAAAGCATATTGATAAGCTGTGCGACAACCGTAGGAATCGACAGCCTGAACAGAAGCTTTCCAATAGGTTCAGTGCCTAAAAATTCTTTGTTACCTGTCATTTAGAATCTTTCCCGACTTAGTTTATTTGCTTTTATTATATCATCACTCGGGCAATTTTACAATATTGTTTTCATAAAAATAACGGCTTTCTCTCGCATAAAATCCGCATATGAAAATGGGACGTACTCTTAAGGATAGTTTTAGATTCAATAGATATAGTACCTACCGACAGGAAGAGGACAGAGAATGTTTTTACACTCTCTGTCCTCTTTTCTTTGCAAATGCGATTATTCAATTGTCGATATGCCGTCGCTTCGCTCAAGCTCGATATGATATAGATCCGCGCTCACGCAGTGAGCATATCGAGTGCGTCAGCACATATCGAACGCGGCACGCGTATATCGAAGATCAGCGCAAGCGGATCTATATCGACGCGTAGTGTCCTTAAGGGCACTACGCTAAAGCCGTTTACTTTTTCTTGCGGGAGAATATGTGGTATTTCGGTTTTCCCACCTTAGTTTCGCTGTGAAGTATGCCCGTGTCGCAGTAGAGGTAGGGCGCATTTTCGAAATTAACTTTTCCCATTCTTTCGGGAATAGTAAATTTATCGGGAGCATATGAGGGGTCGAGAATAGTGAATTCCTTACCGTCTGTTGAGACGAGAAGAACGTAGTGTCCGCTTTTTGTGAAAAGTCCTATCTCAGAGCCCTCGGGAACGACGACGTAAGCTATTACGGCGCTGCCCGACTGAAGATAGCGAATAGCTTCGTCAAGGTCGCTTGTTTTCGAATATTCAATGTTGAATTTTTTTGCAATAACGGGACCGAGAACGTTCATATCCGTGCCTGTCGAATAATTTGCTTCGCACTCTCTCGAAATGCGCACGCACTCTTCAATGTCAAGAGTCGTATCGGTAATGATATCGATTGCCATACAAACGCAGCAGAGACCGCATCCCGAGCTTTTGACGGTGGTCGCCGCTCCGTTTGGAGCATATTCCTCTTCCTTTGTTCTGGTTGGATACGGGATGTGCTCATACTCAAGCTGATTTAAATATTTCATTCTTTTTCTCCCATAAATGTAATGTTATTTTTACTTTTTATCTATTTTAGCATAAAAAAGTCTGTTTGTAAATATAAATCAAGAAAAAGTTCCGTGACAGTAAAATTTTTGTTAAAACAAGAGACAGTCCTTTAATCAGCTTTTTGTTTAACGCTTTGCTTGACTTTTGAAAAAAGGTTTTGTATAATGAATGAAGAAAATAGCAAGAGAGGATATGTTTTATGAAATTAAGCTATGAGCAAATAAAGGAAGTAACCTGCGGCGCAGAGAGAATAGGATTTGAGGATGGTGAATACCGCTTTTTCAGATTTAACGACCGAGAAATCGAATTTTACAAAACCTCAGAGTTTTATACAAAGGTTTATGCGACCTCGGACGTGGAAATGAGCTTTGAGACCGACGCTGCCGCTCTTTTACTTAAAGGAACTGCGCGTGTTGCCGTTTCTTATAGAACCTGGTATACTCTTGAGGTATTTTCTGACGGGGAGCGCATAGGAACTATTCAGAATTTTGACGGTGAAATGAACTTTGATAAGCTTTTTGCCGAGTTCCCCCTGGGTGAGTTTGACGCTAGGTTTAATCTCGGAGAGGGAAAGAAAAAGGTGAGGATAGTATTTCCGCAGTTTGCTTCTCTTGCTCTTTCCGACGTGGAGCTTATCGGAGCAACCTACCTTAAGCCGTTAAAGCCTGAGAAAAAGATGTTCTTCTACGGTGATTCCATAACTCACGGCTATGATGCGCAGTATCCCTCTAATAAATATACCGCCCTGGTCGCTCACGCACTCGGAGTCGAAGGATATAACAAGGCGATAGGCGGAGAGGTTTTCCAGCCTGCGCTTGCCGCTGTAAAGAGTGAAAACGAGCCCGATTTTATATCAGTTGCCTACGGAACGAACGATTGCGGAAGTACAAGAGCCGTCTTTCTCGAAAATTCCCGAGCCTTTTATGAAAATCTCTCGAGAAACTATCCGAATGCAAAAATTTTTGCCCTTTCTCCTATCTGGCGGGCAAATTATAGCGATAAGCAAACGGTAGGCGACTTTTTTGATGTTGAAGAGCAGATAAAGAAAATTGCCGCCTCTCTGCCAAACGTTATATTTGTTCCGGGTTTTGATTTTGTGCCGCACGATACGAAATATTTCTATGACGGCCATCTTCACCCCTCGGACGAGGGCTTTGAGATTTATGCGGAAAATCTTGTCAAAGCAATTAAAAAATACTTTGACTGATTAAAAAGCTAAACACACTAAATAAGTAATACAACTAAAACGCACAGCTTAAGAACAAACGAAAAAACGAGGTTTTCTATGACGAAGAACGCTTTTAAAGAAAAAGGCATAAGAACCAAAAAACGAATTGATTTTACCGAAGGTCCTCTGTTCTGGAAGTTGATATGGTTTGCTGCTCCGATTGCGGCAACCGGACTTCTCCAAATGCTTTACAATGCTGCGGATAAGCTGGTAGTAGGTCAGTATTCGGGCGATCCCAATGCGCTTGGAGCTATCGGTTGCACAGCTACCCTCGGAGCTCTTATAATCAATTTTATGGCTGGTATAGGCGGTGGTGCCGGTGTAGTTGTAGCGCAGCTCTACGGCGGAAAAAGATATGACGATACCTCTCGGGCGGTACACACCTCGTTCGTGCTTGGATTTGTGCTTTCAATTGTTTTGACAGTTGTCGGATACTTTACACTGGAGCCATTGCTTCGCCTTCTCGGCACGCAGGACGTGTATATGGAAAATGCCGTTCTGTACTTGCGTATAACCTACGTAGGCATAACCGCTACGGCTATATATAACTTCGGCGCATCCATTCTTCGCGCAACGGGCGACTCAAAGACGCCTCTCGTTATTGGCGCAATCTCAGGTCTCGTAAACGTTGTTTTTAACCTCTTTTTCGTTTGTGTCTTTAAGATGTCCGTTGACGGAGTTGCAATTGCGACGGTAATTTCACAGTATTTTTCTGCTGCCGTGGTAATTATCGTTCTTATGCGCAGAAAGGGAGAGTGCTACAGATTTTCCTTTGGCAAGCTAACTGTTGATAAAGCTCTGCTTTTAAGAATTGTAAGACTCGGTGTACCTACGGGATTTCAGTCCTGCTGCTTCGGTATCACGAATCTCATTACCGTGTCAGCGGTTAACACATTTGCATTCCACTACGTGACTGCGTTCTCGGTATCCTCAACCATTGACGGATTTCTCGACGTAATATCCGGCTCGTTTATGCATTCCGCAATGAACGCATCGGGACAAAACTACGGCGCTTTGAAGCCGGATAGAATCAAGCGCGTATTTTTCTTCTCGCTGTTTCAGTCGGCAGCCGTTGTATTTATCATATCCTTTGTCTTGCGCATCTTCCGTGCGGAGTTCGCCGGTCTTTTCGTTGAGTCGGGTATGCAGGAACGAGAGCTTGTAATCGCAGCGGTCGTTGAGTGGACGGGAATTATGCTTGCGACATATTTTTTGCAGGGCGTTATGAACACTGTTTTCGGAACGGTAAGAGGACTTGGATATTCGCTCTTGCCCCTTGTATTCAATTTGATTGGCACCTGCTTTACAAGAATATTCTACGTCTACGTCATCTTCCCGCTTGAGCCGTTTCATACCTTTAGCGGACTTGCGCTTCTGTATCCTGTGTCGTGGACGGCGGCGTCTTTGATGCTATCGGTTATAATAGTCATCGCATTCAAAAAGATCAGGGAGATGAATAAAAAATCCGTGCTTTGATCGGTAAAAACGCAAAACGGAAATACTGATTTCTTATTACGATTTACAATAAAAAAAGAGCAGGAATATTCCAACTGCGATACTTATAAAGCTTGCAAAGTTTTACAACACCAGCATTGATTATCTTCTTGGTGAAACGGATAATCCGAAAAGATATTAACGAAAAAATAAGAAGAAAAAGCGAGCCGCATAAAAACGGCTCGCTAACATTTTATCTTTGTTCCCAATTGCTAAAATTAGGGAGAGTTACTATAACGTCGGTACGGTATATGATAGAAGTATCATAATCCTGAATTTCGGTTATCAAACCATCTCTTGCTTTAACTATTATTACGTCAACAGTATCAGTATCATATCGATTGCTTGCTTTAATGATGTATGTGTCGATTTCTCCGATTGTTTTTACGCATTCAACATTTTTTCTGTTTGAAATTGCTCTGAGTAATTCTTCGATAAGGTGAAGAATATCCGACCTATAGTTTTCTAATAACCTATCATAATCTTCTTTACTAATAATTTCGTAATATTTGCTTCCATTACCACAATAGGCATACACATAATTATTGCCATATTTTCCATACCAACGCTCTATTTCTTTGATTGTGTCGCCGTCTAACCTTTTGGAATAAATGTGAATTATTGTGTTAACACCATCGTTATAAATACTATATTCTTCACCATCTTCTTTATAAGATATAGACGGTTCCTTCAACATATTTGAGTAACAATTAAATAATTCGTTATAACATTCAATAACCGTTAGCGTTTTTGTTTCGCTCTCTTTTTTTGCTATATCACGTGTTTCCGTTTGTCCGCAAGTACATTTGCGAGATTCAGAACCTTTTTCGGCATATGTTGCTTCTTTTACAATTTCCCATTCTCCGTAACTATGTTCCGTTATAGAGATAGTAGAGGTTTGCTTTTCTCCGCAAGAGCAGTATCTTTCCTTACTTCCTTCTGCGGTACAGGTCGCAGCTTTGGTTGTTTCCCATTCACCGTAAGAGTGAGTATGTGCGGGAGTTTCTTTATCATAACCGCACGATGTAAATGCACATACGAGTGAAATAACGAGCAATACAACACATAAAAGTTTCTTTGTCATTTTCTTTTTCTCCTTTTTCTTAAAGTAATTGAAATTGGTGAATAATAACGCAATTTCAATTTTTATGTCTCAATTATAATCTATTTCAGGTTAAAAGTCAATACCCTAAAACAGGTTAACATATAATAAGGTTATAACTTGCATAGGGAGAAAAATATGAAGTATAAAAGGATTCGTGATCTAAGAGAAGATAAGGATTTAAATCAGACTGATGTTGCAAAGATTCTTGGAATGTCGCAAACGGGATACTCAAAATACGAAACGGGAGAGAATGATATTCCAACTGCGATACTTATAAAGCTTGCAAAGTTTTACAACACCAGCATTGATTATCTTCTTGGTGAAACGGATAATCCGAAAAGATATTAACGAAAAAATAAGAAGAAAAAGCGAGCCGCATAAATCGCACTTGCCTCAGGCTTTAACAGTATCTCATACTTTAACCGCGAGTTTTTGAAAAAGAACGGAGTTTCTCCCGGAGAATTCCGAAAAAGCCGTAATTTGAGCGGCAGTAAATAGAGTAATGACGCACACTTTTTCAAAACTACGCAAATCTTACCGATGCTAATGAATATATTTGCAACATAGATATTGAAAAACTCGCTTTTATGTGATATACTGCGGGTAGAGTTATTTTTTGATATTATATCTTTAGGAGGAAAGGTTCAAATGAAGAAAATAAAGGTTGGTGTCGTTGGACTCGGACACCGCGGAAGATGGATGTTTCAGCTTGCCTGCAGAAGCTTCGACTTTGTAGAAGCGACGGCTGCGTGCGATATCCTTCCTCATAATTTTTATGAAAAGCAGTGGCTCTCCGATATGTCAATTGCAGAAGAGTTTCCCGAATGCAAATTCTACGAAAGCTATGACGAAATGCTGGAAAAAGCAGGACTTGACGTGGTAATCGTAGAAACAGGCGCGGACATACACGCAGAATTCTGCAAAAAAGCTCTGGATAAGAATATAAACGTGCTTTGCGATATCCCCGTAGTAGCAAATCTTAGGGAAGCAGACTATCTCTGGAAGGCGGCAGAAAAATCCTCTGCCATAATCTCGGTAGGCTCAAACCCCAACGAGCAGAAGTTCACCGTTCTCCTTAAGGAGAATTTTGAAAAAGGACTCCTCGGCAAACCCTATTACGCAGAGGCGGAGTACATACATTGGTCGAAGCCAAAAAGTGAGGAGACCAAGCATCTTAACGAAAACGGTGACTGGAGAAAGCTGCTCTGCCCCATCCGCTATTGCACACACTCACTCGGTCCGCTTCTTACGGTAATCAAGGAACCTCTCAGAGCGGTTTCCTGTTTTGGAACAGGTGCGCAAACGAAGGAATCAAGCAAAGACGATATGAGCTGCGCTCAGTTCCAGACCGACGACGGAGTTGTCGTAAGGCTGCTCCGCAACGGAAGGTGCAGAGCGAAAATCGGACATCATAATTACCGCATTTTCGGTACTGAGGGATATATGGAGCGCATAGAGCGCTTCGAGAAGCCGGTAATCCGATACAACTTCACACAGGTGGACGATAACGAGCTTAAGGAAATAAGCGGCGAGTATATGCCCCCCGCATATGCAGATAACGAAAAGGCGGTAGGTCACGGCGGCCTGGACTACGCCCTCGAAGATCACTTTTTCGATGCGCTGCTAAACGGCAAGGAGGCGCCCATCACACTTAAGGAAGGACTTGCTATGACTCTGCCCGGAATATATGCAGAGGAGTCGGCTAAGCGAGGCGGCGCCGTCATGAGAATTAAATACCCCTGGGACGAGGACTGGACCGCCGAGTTTGATTAAGCCCGACGGCTCGGTAAAGCCCCGAAAATTCAACCGCAAAAAACAAAATACAAAACATAAAGCGAGGCACGGAGTTAATCCGTGGCTCGCTTTGTTTGGAAATTTTAGTTTTACGGTTGCGGTAAAAAAGAAAGCCCGAGCTTTCCACGCTTTGTGTGGGAAACTCGGGTGAATTTTGAAAAAGACGACTTTTAGCTTTCCATATTTCAATGCGAAAGGGGTGGAATGTGGGAAGATTAAACGGAGTGAGAAACGCCAAAGTCTCAAATTTTTTTCTTTCTCGAGAAAAGGTGATATTTCACTTTTCCGGGCTTGGTTTCACTGTCCATCGTAGCAATATCTGTATAAAGATACGGCGCGTTATTCTCATTCACTCTGCCCGCTCTTTCGGGGATTTTGAATTTCTCCTCGGTGTAAGATGGGTCAAGGAAGCAGAATTCCTTTCCGTCGGTAGAGATAATAAGCATATAGTGCCCACCTTTAGTAAAGAGGCCTATTTCTTTGCCCTCCGGAATACCGACGTGTACGACTATTACACCGCCTTTTTGCAGATGCGAAATAGCTTCGGAAAGGTCACTTGTTTTTGAGTATGCAACGTCGAATTTCTCTGCGATTACAGGACCGAGAATATTCATATCCGTGCCTCTTGCATAATTCGCCACGCATTTACGTGAGATGCGTACGCACTCCTCTATCTCAAGAGTCTTGCCGGTTAGAAGGTCAATTGCCATGCACACCGAGCAGAGTCCGCAGCCCGATTGTCTGACACTGGTGTTAAGTCCGTTTGGCGCATATTCTTCCTGCTTAACTCTGGTTGGATAAGGTATGTGAGGATATTCGAGCTGATTTATGTATTTCATAAAAGCGCTCCTTTGAAATGAATTTTAGATTGTTTTTGTTGTGTTTATTATATCACGGTTTTAGTGACTTGTAAAGGGTTTTATAATAAGCGAACTTTGGTGGTAATCGCAGCCACTTTAAGAAACTGTTTTTTGAAAGACTATATAAACTCAATAAAGTCGGGAACCGCATCCTTTTTTGAACACACGTAAGAGCTGAGCTTTGAAGCAAAGTTAAGGCAGGTGTTAATGTCCATGCCTTGAAAATATTTTGTG
>SVRU01000096.1 GCA_015064665.1 Oscillospiraceae bacterium | reverse complement strand
TTGCACTTTCAATTCAATACTGTATTTCTTGTTCTTGCGCGATTTCCTTCGCATAAAAATAACCCCCTTAAAGTAGTCTTGAATACTTTTTGTTTTTTCAAGTGTCTACTTTAAGGGGATTATATCATTTCATCAAAAGCAAAGCCTTTTTATTTTAACCGTTATTTTTTTCACGGTGAAACATATTTGCTATAAAGGTACGCTTAACCTTGAGCGCACTTTTGGGGCAAAACTCCTGACAGCAGAAGCATCTGATACAGCTTTTGCGATTAATTTTTGCCTTTTTATTTTTTATCACTATCGCTTTAGCCGGGCACACCCCTTCACACACGCCGCATCCGACGCAAGCGTCGGACTTCAGATACGGGCGCGTGCGCAAGAGCGCTGCGGCAATTTTTGAAAACGTTCTCTTGAAAATATTTTTTCCGTCTCCCGAAAATTCAAGCGAACGGCGCTCCACGACTCGTTCAAAGCCGTCAACGCGAAGACCTTGGATTGAGCCGATTATTTTTACGTCCTCTACCTTGTCGGGTATAAGCCCCCTTCGGTATGCAGCGTCGAGAATAGGCAATTCCTCTCTCTTAAATCCAATAAGATTAGCCGCAACCATATCAAGCGTATGCGGAGAGCGTGAGGCGAGAAGGAACCCCATTTTACGCGGCACACCTGCCGTCGGTCCGTTTCCCTCCATGCCGACAACTGCATCGGCTATTGAAATCACGGGATGAAAATACTCGTCAAGGTCGACTATCATATCGGCAAAATCCTCGTATTTCGGAAAGCGAAAATGATATTCGGGCTTTATGACTCCGGGAATTGCGCCAAACATATTCTTTGCCGCGCACGACATTCCCATCATTCCGTGGCTTTTAAGCTTGCAGAAATTAATTATTACGTCAGCATCCTTAAGATATCCCGTATAAACGAAATCCCGCAGCACCTTGCCTTTTGGAAATTCAGCGCGCAGCTCGGAAAAATCCGCGTTAAGCTTTGCGCCCGCCTTCTCCGCTGCCTTCATGCCTGTTGCGTTATAAACTCTGCCGACGAATGCCGAATTGTAAAGACCGCCGGGGCTGTCTCCTACAACGACGGTTGCCCCGCGCTCGACGAGCATCTCACACAAAGCCGAAATAAGCATCGGGTGAGTCGTTGCCGCAGCATCCGGCTTCATCGCCGAAACAAGATTTGCTTTTATAACTACACGCATACCTTTATTTACAAATTCAAGCCCTCCGATACCGTCAAGAAGTGACTTTATTGCGACACGGGCCCCCTCTTCACTGTATTCTTCAAGCGGAACGATAGCAACCGGATCGGTTGGAAAATAATATTCCGAAAGAACGTCCATAAACACCTCCGATTAAATTCTGAATTTATTTTACCACAATACAGATCAAAAGTAAATACGTTTTGGCAAACAAAAATATTACTTGACACGGCAAATCAATAATGCTATAATATTTTTATAAAAAACATGGAGAGATACAACAATGGATGATTTCAATACCTACGAATACGGCGCGGAACAAAAAGCAGAGGGCAAGTGGAAATTACTTAAAATTGTCGTCCTTCTGGGCTATATTTTGCTTGTTTCCGCTTATTTTATCTTTCTTTATATTATAAGAATCATTCCCCTTTTTGCAATAACGCCCATCTGGCTTTGGATTCTTTGCCATTTTACTTGGAGATATACCAAGCCCGATTACCGCTATTTTATTGAAAAAGGAACCTTCACCTTTTTCGTTTTCTACGGCAAAAAAAACAAGTCCGAAAAAACAAAGTTTACGGTTTCCTCCGCTGAAGCAATAGCTCCGAAGGCTGAACTTGAGGATAAAATCCGCGAGTTTTCTCCCGCTCGCGTCTATTCTGCCGTTCCGAGCGTGAAGGCTCGAGACGTTTACGCTGCGCTTTACACCGACAGTCATGGCAAAAAATGCGTGATTTACTTTGTTGCTACCGCTTCTGCGCTCAAGCTTTTGCGCTTCTACAACTCCCGTACGGTAGTTACTGAAACGGTTGCATAAATGACGTACGCGGATAAAGAAAAGGTCGAACGTTTAAGAGCTACGTTCGACCTTAATTACAAGTTAACGAAATTTTATTCCATATATCTTGAGCATTACCCGGAATTGATAAATTCCGAAATGATAGACGAGCTATGCTCCGACGGAAGAATTTCAAAAACCGAAGCCTTGATTGCTCTTATTTGCGAAGCATTCGGACTTGACGATGAGAGGGGCGGGACCGAACGCAGACTCATTCGCGACTACATACGTCCGTCGGTCAAACTTCTCGACGCAAAGAAATATACCGAAAATAAATATTATAGAAACATAAAAATTCGAAACACAAAAGACGGTGAATGGGAATTCAGAAATGAATCATATGAGCCATACCGAGCCGTCATATGCGACGATATGGTTATAAGCTCTGATTTTTCGGAATATGCACCGCTCGGTTTTTTTGAGGAAAAATTTTATTTTCCTGCCGTTCTTGAAAACGGAAACGAATGGATGACGCTCACTCCCGTTGACCTTGATACCTGTGAGATGGCAATTGACGAAGCATCTGGAAAGGTAATAACCTTCGGTCTCGGACTCGGATATTACGCTTATATGGTTTCGGAAAAGAAAGAGGTTGAGTCGGTCACGGTAATCGAAAAAAGCCAAAAAGTAATCAACCTTTTCAAAAAACACATTCTGCCTCAGTTTACTCATTCCGAAAAGGTCAATATAATCTGTTCGGATGCATTTGAATACGCGGAATTTGAAATGCCGAAATCAAATTACGATTATGCTTTTGTCGATACCTGGCGTGACGCTTCGGACGGTGCGCCGATGTACGAACGCATGAAAAAGCTTGAAAAGCTCAGTCCAAATACTAAATTTTCATATTGGATAGAGAATTTTCTGATTTCCAGACTTCGCGCATTCCGTTTTGAAAAATTATACAAGCTTGTAGCAGATAATGCAGACGATGCGCCGAAAAACTACAAAGAATTTACGGAGATGTTGGTGGACGATGGGTGCAATATATGATTTTGAACCTGAAAAGCTGATACTTGGAGTTATATACAGTGACAGAACCGTTTTTGACGAGGTAATGAAAATTATCACAGATAAATTCGGTGAATTTGACGGACAATGTGAGGAGTTTTCATTTTCGGAGGAATTTTCAACCTACTACGACGAGGAGCTAGGAGGAAAAGGAATACGCAGAATATACAGCTTCAAAGAGCTTGTTGACCCCGCTCGCCAGGTTGAAATCAAAGAATTTACAAACGAGCTTGAACGAAAATTCAGCGTTGACGGAAAGAGAAAAATCAATCTTGACCCCGGTCTTTTAAGCTCGGGAAGGCTTATGCTTTCAACAACCAAGCCAATCGGATTCAGAATCCCTCTCGCAAGAGGAATCCACACCGAGCTGACGTTGTTTTACGCGCGAGGCGTATGGCATAAGCTGCCGTGGACTTACCGAGATTATCAATCCGAAAAAGTTCAGAATTTTCTTCTCAAAGTAAGAAAAAATTATTTAAAACAGCGAAAATCAATAAAAGCCATTGACAAAAACTGAGCTTTATGATATCTTAATCTTGAATTTTAAACTATCGGAGATTTACCTATGAAACTAAGAGAACTTGCCGACGCGCTCGGAATCGAAAGCTATCCCGAAGTGCTTGAGGCGGTATACGGCAACTTTACTAACGACGACAGCTTAATTTGCGACGTTGAATATATAAAGTCGCTTAACGAAAAATACGATTTTCTCGGTGATTATCTTGACGAGGTGCTCAAAGGCGCAGAAGAATTGAAGAATGACGAAAAGCTGCTCACGTGGGCAAGACTTGCTTACGCATATTGCAAGGATGCATCCTCATACGAAGCGCGCAAATTCCCTATGCCCGCCCGTGACGGCTCTGCCGCACGAAACATGTTCCCCGCCCTCGTTCTTATCCGCGAGATTCCCGATGCGGTAAAGAGATATGAAGCAAGGGGCTTTACCGAAGCACAGATAAAAAAGAATCTCGGCAATATAGGAATCAATCTTTGGGTACACGAAATAACCGTTGGATATCCCTCGCTTTCGCAGGGATTATACAGTTGGCTTACACTCTACACAAAGGCTATTATCGTAGACCACAAGGGATTTAACTATCAGCCGCATTCTTGGATGCACGATTCGATGGTGCTTAAAAACAAAAAAACCGACGAGCGAGTTATAGTTATGACCGGAGGAGTTTTCCACAAAGACGGACTTTTCCTCGGAAGCGCCGGAATTACCGACGAAGAGGGCTCGTTTGAAGCTGAATTCAATGAATACACCGATATGATTTTTGCTCATCCGGTAAAGTGCGGCCGCGTACAACCCAACGTTCAGAAGTATGATAAATCCGAATGGAAGGTAGTTCTTCGCAAGGGTGATGACGTTGTGAGCCTTCACATTCCGAGAAATACGAATCTCGACCCAGATTACGTCAGTGAAAGCTTTAAGGAGGGATGTGAGCTTGTTAAAAAGCTTTATCCCGACCTTTCGGTCAAATGCTTGATTTGCAACTCCTGGCTTATGGAACCCGAGCTTGCAAAAATACTCGGTCCTGATGCAAAGCTTTCCAAATTCACCACCAGATTTGAAAAGCACCCGATTAAAGATACGACGGGCGCAGGCTGCCTCGGCTACGTATGGCCGGGCGAAAAAGGTCCGATAGAAGAACGTTCTGAAAGAACCACGCTCCAAAGAGGAATCAAAAAGCTTATGCTTGAAGGAAACTTCATCCGCGGAACAGCCGGAATTATATTGGAAGACCTTTAATATTTTTAGACGGCACGGAGCAACATATAAAATTTCTCCGTGCCGTTTCTATAGGCATCAATTAAATTTTGAGGCGCGCGCTTACCATAACTTTAAAGTTATGGTAGTATATGCAATTTAATTATTTACAATATTCTAAAACTATGGTATTATATATGCGAATAAATACAAGTGAGGTATCTGTTTATGTTATGGGAAAATCTCAGAGAAGAAGAATTCGAAGATGCCATAAAACGCTCTGGCGGTCTTTGCGTTATGGTTCTGGGTTGTCTTGAAAAACACGGTCAGCACCTTCCCGTCGGTTGCGACTCTATCAAAGGCGACGGAATTGCAAAGGAAGCTGCGAAGCTTGAAGACGTCGTTGTCTTCCCTACAGCACTGTGGCTTGGAAACGTTATGGGCGCTCATTCACTGCCCGACCCAGAAAGGCTTGGAAAGCACGGATTTATAGGAATCAATCCGCATACCCTTCTGACCGTTCTTGAGGAGCTTTGCGATGAGATTGCAAGAAACGGCTTTAATAAAATTCTTATCCTCAATTCTCACGGCGGAAACCGCGCGTTGCTCGACTATTTCGTAAAATGCCAGTGCTACAACAAGAAAAATTATGCAACCATGTGGACGGGCGCGTATTTCCTTGAGGACCTTGCTCCCGCAAGCGTTCTTGAAATAATAAACTCAAGACGTGCAGATTTCGATATGCTCAGCGATGAGGATATGAAAACTCTCGAAAAATTTGCAGAGGTTCCCGCAGGACTTGCAACGGGTCACGGAGGATTCTGTGAAACGGCTCTCGTTTACGGCACTCACCCGAACACCGTTGCTCCCGAAAGATTTGAAGCGGAATGCGGTCTTTCAACGCACAGAGCAGACTTCCTTCAGCAAGAAAAAATCAGTTTCGGTTACTCTTGGTCATCAAATTACCCGAATCACCTCAACGGTCTTAATCCCGTCGGATGCACCGAAGCTATCGGAAAAGCAATGGTTAAAATTTCTGCCGAGCGACTTGCGCGCATATTCAAAATGCTCAAAGAAAACGATGAAGTTCTCAAAATGGTCAAGGACGGAATACCGTCTTAATTAACTGCACAAATTAAAATATTTTATAAAAAGGAGATTATAATTATGAAATGGGAATACCTTAGAGAAGAAGAATTTGCTCCGGCAATTGAATCATCCGGCGGAGTTTGCGTTATGGCGGTTGGCTGCCTTGAAAAGCACGGTCAGCATCTCCCGGTAGGTACAGATTCTATTAAGGGTGACAAAATAGTTGAGTGGGCTGCTGAAAAAGCAGGTGTCGTCATGTTCCCCACTACCATGTGGCTCGGTGACGTCACGGCAAGCCATTCATTTGTAAATGCCGACAAAACCCGCAAGCTTGGATTTATAGGAATCAGCTCTCAAACACTTCTTACCGTTTTCGAGGAACTTTGCGACGAGATCTCAAGAAACGGATTTAAGAAAATCATTCTTTGCAGCTCTCACGGCGGAAACTCCGCTATTCTCAGCATTCTCGACCGCTCACACTTCTATAAAAAGAAGGATTATTCCCTTATCATAACAAGAGCATACGATTTCACCGGCGATCTTCAACCCAAGAACATGCTTGAGCGCGTTAAAGCTGACCCAGAATACTTCTCAATGCTCACGGAAGAGGACATCAAGACTCTTGAGCACTGGGCTGAAACGGGCACGGGCGGCGGACACGGTGATTTCAGAGAGACTGCTCTCGTTTACGGTACTTATCCTCACCTCGTTGCTCCGGACAGATTCGATGCTGAAAGCGGACAGCGCATAAGCCGTCTCGTTATTCCCGAGAAGTTCGGAATCGGAGGTTATCAGGCGTACCTCGTAAACAACAAAAACGTTTACGGCGGTTATCCTCCCTTCGGCTGCACCGAGACTATCGGTCAGGCTGCAGTAAAGATGTCGGTTGACAGACTTGCTGAAATCTTCGAGTATTTCAAGAACTACGACGATATCGTAACTACTATACACGAGCTCAACGAGGAGCAGTAATCAGCCACAAAAGCACTACATATTGAAATAGCGAAATCTTTCATTAAATTAAATTTTTGATAAATGATAAATTAGTTAGGAGATATAATTATGAAATGGGAATTTCTCAGAGAAGAAGAATTTAAGGGCGCTATCAAAGAGTCGGGCGGACTTTGCGTTATGTGCCTCGGATGCCTTGAAAAGCACGGTCAGCACCTGCCCGTAGGTACGGACTCGCTTAAGGGTGACAGAATTGTTGAGCTCGCATCAGAGAAAGCAGGCGTTATGATGTTCCCCACTACTATGTGGCTCGGTGACGTATCCTCTGCTCATATCTTTGAAAACCCCGATAAAACAAAGAAGCACGGCTTTATCGGTATGAATCCTAATACCCTTATGACCGTTCTTGAGGAGCTTTGTGACGAGATAGCAAGAAACGGATTTACTAAGATTCTTCTCTGCACCTCTCACGGTGGAAACGCCAACCTCGCAGGCTTCTTTACCCGTTCTCAGTTCTACAAGAAGAAGAGCTATATGACGATGTACTGCAAGGCTTACGATTTTGCTAAGCAGCTCCAGCCCGGCAACGTTCTTGAGGCAGCAGAAAAGGATCCCGAATACTTCTCGATGCTCACCGAAGAGGACAAGAAGACTCTTGCAAAATTTGCTGAGACCGGCACGGGCGGCGGACACGCAGACTTCAAAGAAACCGCTCTCACATTCGGTACACATCCCCACCTCGTTGCTCCCGACAGATTCGATGCAGAGGACGGAAGCAGCATCGGAAAGCTCAACTTCCCTGCTGAATACGGAATCAATTCCTATGCAACCTGGCTTGCAAACATTCCCAACGCATTCTCGGGCTTTGCTCCTATAGGATGCACCGCAACCATAGGCGAAGCATATCTCAAGCTCTCCGTTGACAGACTTGCAAAGATATTCGAGTACGTAAAGAACTACGATATGTGTGAGCAGGTAATGGAAGAGCTTAAACTTCAGTAATTTTAGGAGAGCTTATCATGAAATGGGAAAACCTCAGAGAAGAAGAATTTAACGGAGCGATCAAAGAGTCGGGCGGACTTTGCGTTATGTGCCTTGGCTGTCTTGAAAAGCACGGTCAGCACCTCCCCGTAGGTACAGACTCGCTTAAGGGTGACAAGGTAGTTGAACTTGCATCCGAAAAGGCAGGCGTTATGATGTTCCCCACTACTATGTGGCTCGGTGACGTATCCTCTGCTCATATCTTTGAAAACCCCGATAAAACAAAGAAGCACGGCTTTATCGGTATGAATCCTA
>SVRU01000095.1 GCA_015064665.1 Oscillospiraceae bacterium | reverse complement strand
CCGTTCGACTTGAATGTGTTATGCACGCCGCCAGCGTTAATCCTGAGCCAGGATCAAACTCTCTAAAAAATTCTATATCTAATGTTCCTATGAACACCAAACATCTTTTTCAGAGCTATTTTATCTTAGCTTCTCTTTTTACTTTGTAATGAGTTTTTCAAAGTTCTTTAACGAGATTCCTTCGCACTTTTCAGTGCAATTCAGAAATTTCTTTGTTGTTCAATTTTCAATGATCAAGTGACTAATACTTCGTATTAATCTGCTGTGTTTTAAGTGGCTTTTTTGCCCCTTCAACTTGACAGCTTACCTATTATACATCAAACAAAGCAAATTGTCAACACTTTTTTCGAAAGTTTTTTTGATTTTTTTAAGTTTTGTCCATTGGTTATGTTTTTACGAATTTTATTATTGAATTTTATGCACTTTGCACAAAATCGTTGCTTTCGCGGTATTATTTGCACTTTGTAAGGACTTTATAAAAAATGCAACCTAAAACAAATAATATAACATCAAAGCGTTTTATACGAGCGCGGCGCTATATAATATTATAATGAAGGAAACTCAAGTCCCCCCGCTATAATTAAAATCAAACGTAATCAAGCATCATGGATATTATAAATAATATTTTAATATTCGCATTAAACTATTGACTTTGGACAAAATGAGTGATATAATGTTTTAGCACTCAGATGCAGAGAGTGCTAAAAAGAAAAGAGGTTTACTTAAAATGAGAAAAAAGCAATTTAAAACAGAGTCTCAAAAGCTTTTGGATATGATGATCAATTCCATATATACACATAAGGAAATATTTTTGCGCGAGCTTATATCAAATGCAAGCGATGCTGTTGACAAGCTTTACTTCAAGTCGCTCACGGACACTTCAATTCCTTTGAGCAAAAGCGACTATGCCATTTGGCTCACCGTTGATAAAAAAGCAAGAACGCTTACTATTTCCGATAACGGCATAGGAATGACCGAAAGCGAGCTTGAAAACAATCTCGGAACGATAGCAAAAAGCGGCTCGTTCGATTTCAAGCGTGATAATGAGGAAAAAGAAGGCGTTGATATAATAGGTCAATTCGGCGTTGGCTTCTATTCCGCATTTATGGTAGCGTCAAAAATCACCGTTAAATCCAAGCCTTACGGCTCAAACGAGGCCTTTCTCTGGGAATCCGAGGGCGCTTCCGGATATACCATCGTTCCCTGCGAAAAAACAAGCTTTGGAACAGAAATTACTCTTTACATTAAAGAGGACGCAGAAGAGGAAAGCTATTCCGAATTCCTTGAAGAATACCGACTCAGAGGTCTTGTAAAGAAATACTCCGATTACATCAAATATCCGATAAAGATGGAGGTCGAAAACGAAAAGCTTAAGGAAGGCACGGAAAACGAATACGAAACCGTACGCGAGACCGAGATCCTCAACAGCATGATACCTCTTTGGAAGAAGAATGCTTCTGAGGTTACCGAAGAGGAATATGCAAGCTTCTACACTGACAAATTTTATGATTACGAGAAGCCTCTTAAGGTTATAACTCAAAAATCCGAAGGAACCGCTACCTACACCGCTTTAATGTTCATACCGACACACGCTCCTTTCAATTATTACACAAAGGATTATGAAAAAGGGCTCGAGCTTTATTCCAGCGGCGTTATGATAATGGAAAAATGCAAGGAGCTTCTTCCCGATTATTTCGGATTCGTTAAAGGACTCGTTGACTCGTCGGATCTCTCGCTCAACATATCCCGTGAGATGCTTCAGCATGACAGACAGCTCAAAGTAATGGCTAAATCCATTGAGAAAAAGATCAAAACCGAGCTTGAAAAGATGATGCAAACGGATCGTGAGGGGTATGAGAAATTCTTTGACGCATTCGGAATTCAGCTCAAGTTCGGAATATATTCGGATTACGGTATCCACAAGGACACGCTTAAGGATCTTGTTCTTTTCCGTTCCTCTTCAGATAAATACGTTTCACTAAAAGAATACGTGGACGCCATGACGGAAGAGCAGAAATACATTTACTACGCAGTAGGCGAGAACAAAGAAAAGATTTCTATGCTTCCGCAGGTAGATGCCGTTAAATCACACGGATTCGAGGTTCTATATCTTACCGACGACGTGGATGAATTTGCTCTAAAGATTCTCGGAAAGTACGCCGACAAGGAATTCAAGAGCGTTACCGCAGAGGCGCTCGACCTTGCAACCGAGGATGAAAAGAAGAAAATCGACGAAGCGAACGAAAGCGCAAAGGATATGCTTGAATTCATAAAGAACTCCGTTGAAAAGGTCAGCGCGGTTAAGTTCTCAGCCAACCTCAAGGAGCACGCTGTTTGTCTTTCCAGCGAGGGCGAGCTTTCGGTCGAAATGGAAAAGATACTCAAAAGAATGCCCGGAGCGGAAGGAGCTCCAAGCGCCAAGGTGGTGCTTGAAATCAACCACTCACATCCCATCACGGAAAAGCTTTTCAAGCTATACGCAACAGACAAGGACACTCTCTCAAAATACGCAAAGATCCTCTATTCCGAGGCGTGCCTTATAGGCGGTGTTTCGATAAGCAATCCCAAGGAATTTGCTGATTTGATATCAGAGCTTATGATTTAATTTAAAAACAAAAACGCAGTATTTTTTGTGCTTCATCGATTTGACAATGCAATAAAATACTGCGTTTTTTATACTTTTGTTTACATTCAGCGCATAATATATTAAAAAAGCAAGTACAATATACATTTACAACACATAAAATGCAAAGCAACGCACTTACGTTAGTTACCGCTGCAAGAGACGCACAAAGACTGTATACAGAGCGCGTCAAAACCACTATTAAAGTAAAATTTCGGAAATTGAACATTGATTAACAAGCAAAAGCGTTAAAGACGCTAAGCGGATTTTCAGGACGTCACTACGCTCCGAAAATTCGTTTTTTTCTTTTTGTAACAAAACATACAAATAATTAACTTATTCTACATTATTCTTTTACATTCACAAGCCAAAATACATTTGACTTTTATTTGGTTTTATGGTACAATAATGGTGTATGTAATAATGATAGGAGGATGCATCTTGCTCGCTGTACTTTTAAAGAAGACAAGAGAGTCTATGGTATCGGTTTTACCTGTGGTTCTTATTGTTGTTCTTCTTAATTTAACGCCTTTGGTAAATTTCAGCGCTGCCGAAATTCTCACCTTTGCGATATCATCGATATTTTTGATAATCGGAATAAGCCTTTTCAATCTGGGCGCTGACCTTGCAATGACTCCTATGGGTGAGCATATAGGCTCGGGACTCACAAAATTAAAAAGCGTTGCGCTTCTCCTTTCTGTCGCGTTTGCAATGGGAATACTCATAACAGTTGCTGAGCCCGATCTTTCGGTTCTTGCGGATCAGGTTAAGGAAATTATAAATTCAACCGCTCTTATTCTTACAGTCGGCGTAGGCGTTGGAATATTCCTCGTTCTTGCTATTTTAAAAATTCTGTTCAGAAAATCGCTATCCTCTATGCTCATGTTCTTCTACATGATGCTTTTCGCATTTGCGGCTCTTCTGATAACAAGCGGAAACGAATCCCTTATGCCTCTCGCTTTTGACTCCGGCGGTGTTACCACGGGTCCTATCACAGTTCCCTTTATAATGGCTCTCGGCGTTGGTATAGCCTCCGCAGTCGGTGGTAAAAATTCAAGCGAAAACTCGTTCGGTCTTATAGCTCTTTGTTCGGTAGGTCCGATACTTGCGGTTCTAGTTCTCGGATGCCTCTCTTCCGGCAATATGTCCTTTGAGCCGGACTACGAGCTTAACGTTGCATTCGGTTATATAATCCATAAGATAATCGAAACTGCAGGCGAGGTTTTACTCGCATTAGGACTCATAGTTTTGTTCTTTTTTGCCCTTCAATTTGCGTGCTTAAAGTTGCCAAAAAAGAAGATTTTGCAAATAATTATTGGCATTTTGTATACATTTTTAGGTTTGGTAATATTCTTAGCCTCTGTATCTATAGGTTTTATGCCGATCGGATATAAGCTCGGTACAGAGCTCGGAACTAACAAAGTGCTGTTTATAATATTCAGCTTTGTTCTCGGACTTGTTGTAGTATTAGCAGAGCCTGCGGTGCACGTTCTTAACAAACAGGTCGAAGAAATCACCGAAGGTACCGTAAGCCGCAAATCAATGATGATTGCTCTTTCATTAGGCGTTGGATTATCGCTCGGACTCTCAGCGCTCAGAATTACACTTGGATTTTCTATTCTATATTATCTCATTCCCGGATATCTTATTTCTCTCGGACTTTCATTCTTCGTTCCCGGTATATATACCGCTATCGCATTTGACTCGGGCGGTGTTGCGAGCGGTCCTTTAACATCAAGCTTTATTTTACCGTTTGCCGTGGGAGCGTGCGTATTTATGAACGATCCGAGCAGTGTTTTAGCAGATGCGTTCGGAACGGTCGCTATGGTTGCCATGGCGCCGCTTATCACCATTCAGCTTCTTGGCTTCCGCGCGATACTTATGAAGAATATCCGTGAAAAAATAGCTATGAGCAGAATACTCAACGCAGATGACGAACAGATAATAGATTTTATGTAAAGGAGGCTCTACCTTGCAAAACGAAAACATAAAAACCACAAGCATGCAAATCGGCGAGGTTCATAGTTCTCCAAAAGCGGCTCAAAGTAATCTCGCCGTAAGTAAGGAAGCCAACGCAAAATCTAAGGCTCCTTCAAAATCAAAATACTATCGTCCCCGCTATCCGAAGTCCAAAGACGGCACCGCAAAAAATCCTATGGTTGCGCCTAAGAAAATCAAACTGCTCTTTACCGTAGTAAATCGACATAAAACCGAATTTTTCGTTGACGTTTTGCAGAACTTTGAGGTTAATATGCAGCTTATCCTATCTGCTCAGGGAACGGCAAATGACGATATAAGATCGCTCCTCGGTCTCACGGATAGCGACAAGTCGGTTATTATCAGCGTAATAAGACAGGATAGAATCAAGGATGCTCTGGCAGCGCTTGAGGATAAATTCAATACTGTTAAAAACGGAAAAGGTATCGCGTATACTGTTCCAATCAAAAGCGCTATAGGCGTTGCGATATACAGATTTCTTTCAAATACGTCGTCAGGAGGTGTGATGAATGGCTAAGCACGAGGTTATTTTTTGCATTGTAAATACCGGATTCTCGGATGAAGTTATGGATGCGGCTCGAAAATTCGGAGCAAAAGGCGGAACGGTTATCCGCGCAAGAGGTACGGCTAATACCGAGGCTGAAAAGCTTTTCAACATCGCAATTCAGCCTGAAAAAGAAATAGTTATGATACTTATCGAAAGCAAGCTTAAAAACGATATTCTTCACGCTCTTTACAATGCGGTGGGACTTAATACACCGGGTCAGGGAATAGCGTTTACCATGCCCGTTGATGACGTTGTCGGACTGACCGATTTCTCTGATATCAATAAGCAAAGCAATCAACAATAGTAGAAATTATAGTAAAAAACAAAGAAACTGACGCTTTTTTCTTGCGTTTTCTTGTATAATTATCCATATAGCTTAAAATCTCAATTATAAAATAATCAAGCGGATGCTCGATACTTTTTGGGTAAAGAACATCCGCTTTTTTCGTTAAGTCAACTACTTATTCCCTATTGCTTTGTGGGAAAATAATTCTATATTTGCTTTTACTGCTTGAATAAGCCGACTCTCAGAGAGGCAAGGCAGAGGCTATGCAATATCGAAACAAAAACGCTTACGCTTTACAAGCGAAACACCGTTTTTCCGTTTTTAATCGTCTCGAGCACCTTAATGTCTTTAATCTTCATCGGGTCTATCTCTGTCGGATCGCTATCTAAAATTATTAAATCCGCAACAGCCTCAGCTTTTAATATTCCTTTGGTATTCTCCTCAAAATACTCATATGCTCCGCCAACCGTCGCGGCAATTAACGCATCGTACACATCTATTTTGTTTTCTTCGCCTATTACCCTACCAGAACGTGTAATTCTGTTCACCGCGCACCATATCGAGTGAAGCATATTAGGTTTTGTAACAGGGCTGTCCTGATGAAAATTAATGTGAAGACCGAGATTTAACGCCTTATTCACAGGGCTGATACGACTGCCTCTTTCCTCTCCGAAATTCTCAAGATGAGTATCGCCCCAGAAGTACGTATGACCTATAAAGAACGAAGGAATCATATTCGTCTTAGCCATACGCTCAAGCTGATCATATCTTACCGTTTGCGCGTGAATCATAACGGGACGGATTTTTCTTGCATCAGGGTTTATTTCGAGTACCCTTTCCCATGCGGTGATGTACTGCTCCGCCGCGGCATCTCCGTTGCAATGCGCAAGCACCTGAAGGCCTGCTCTCGACGCCTTTTCAAGCACGTTATAAACCGTTTCATCGCTGAGATTCGGATAACCCCTGTAATCCTTTTCGTTTTCATACGGCTCGCTCATCCATGCGGTTTTAGCCTGCGGAGATCCGTCAAGAAACATTTTTACTCCACCGATTTTAACGTGATTTTCATAATTCTTCCCTATAATCGACAAGGCTCTTTCCCAAAATTCAGGGTCCTTAAGACGTGGCTCAAGATATAAGACTACGTCCGCCGTGATTTTTCCGGTTTCGCTGAGCTTCTTGTATTTTTCAAGCCTATCTTCATTGACATGGCCTCCGTCTTGTATAGTTGTCACGCCGTTTTTTAAATAGTATTCTTCGGCAAAAAGATATGAGTCCTCAAAGTTTGAATTTGTTCCCGCCGACATAAATTCTGACATAACTCTCTTTGCGCCTTCTTCAAAGTAACCGTTAAGATGACCGTTTTCATCTCTGCCTACAACTCCGCTGCCCGAAAAAGAATAGCTATCGTCAAGACCGGCAGCCTTCATCGCTGCCGTATTATAAACGCCCATGTGGAGCGATGCGTGCATACAGCTTATCGGATTATCGACTCCAAGCTTATCAAGCACTGCCGCTGTAGGATGTTTCCCTTCTTTTAATATAGCAAGATCATAACCGTAGCAATTGATTTTTTCACCGTGAGTCAAATCGTTTTTTAATCTGAAATCAGCTATTGTATCGAGAATTTCGTCAAAGCTTCTGCATTCGCTTAAATCACACTTATTAAGCATTGAGCCAAACATAATGACGTGGCTATGTCCGTCAACGAAGGCAGGCATGA
This sequence comes from Oscillospiraceae bacterium, assembly GCA_015064665.1. The sequence continues at coordinate 1,032 of SVRU01000095.1, read as the reverse complement.
GAGTTTTGCCTTCAAGATTTATTCTTTCGGCGGTTGCATCTGTCATGCTTTCTATTGTTTTCAAATCTCCGGCAGCGCCTATTTTATCGCCTATGACGAGAAGCGCCTCTACTCTCGGATATCTCTTATCCATGGTTAAAATATTGCCGTTGAAATACAAGGTTTTATTCATTATTAGCTTTGCTCCTATTTAATTCTATACTATATCTTAAATTATAACATCAAAATATATTTTTTGCAACACCCTTGAATCTAATACAATATCTTCTTACACAGATATAACAATTTTTCTTTAAAAGTCACGGTTATCGTTTAAAAGCCGAAAAAAAGCAGATGCCCAATATCTTGCGATAAAGAGCATCCGCTTTTTTCTTTTTAGCTAAATTGTTGAATTAGCCTATACTATAACAATTCATTCGATAAGAATGATTTATTACTTTTCTGCAGTTTCCTCTGCCTTAACCGCTACGAGCTTAACGATAGCCTTTTCAGCTCCGTCGCCGCGACGGGGTCCCATTTTAAGAACCTGGGTGTATCCGCCGTTAACGTTAGCATAGCTGGGAGCGATAACAGAGAATACCTTCTTTGCTACATCTTCCTTGGTGATGTAAGCAAGAGCTGCACGATACGCTGCGAGGTCGCCCTTCTTACCGAGGGTGATCATTTCATCAGCCTTAGCTGATACTTCCTGCGCTCTGGTATACGTAGTTTCGATCTTGCCGTTTTCAAGGAGAAGAGTAACCATGCCTCTGAGCATAGCCTTACGCTGTGCAGTTGTTCTGCCAAGCTTTCTCATCTATGTGTCCTCCTAAAAATTCTTATTCTTCTTCCTTCTTTAAGCTGAGGCCTAAAGATGCGAGCTTCTGGATAACTTCCTCGAGTGACTTTCTACCAAGGTTTCTAACCTTGATCATATCGTCCTCGGTCTTGTTTATCAAGTCTTCTACCGTGTCAATGCCTGCGCGCTTCAAGCAGTTGAAGCTACGTACAGACAGATCAAGCTCCTCAATGGTCATCTCGAGAACTTTATCT
>SVRU01000003.1 GCA_015064665.1 Oscillospiraceae bacterium | reverse complement strand
CCTTGTTGAAGAGGGGGACAGGGATGAAGCAGGCGGAATACAGTATATATCTCTCCTGGCTGAATCCGTGCCTGCGGTATCCAATATCAAGGATTACGCCCGTATAGTCAAGGATAAAGCCACCCTTCGTAAGCTTATAGGTATATGTGACGATATAAGCACCGACGCCTATGACGAGGGCGCGCCCGTAAAGACTATCGTTGACGGTGCCGAGCAGAAAATATTCGATATCTCGCATAATAACGAAGCTAAGGATTTTCGCCATATAAGAGATATCCTTCAGAACGTTTACCAGGATATCGAAACGCTTGCGGAAACCAACGGAGCCGTTACCGGCTCTAAAACCGGCTTTTCGGGTCTTGACAGAATGCTTATTCAGATGGGAAAGGGCGACCTTGTCATCGTCGGAGCGCGTCCGGGTATGGGTAAAACCTCCTTTGCTATGAATATAGCCGTCAACGTTGCAAAACAGAAAAAAGCCGTTGCTATTTTCTCGCTTGAAATGTCGGGCGAGCAGCTTGTAACGCGTATTTTGTCGAGTGAAGCTCTCGTTGATTCCTCAAAGCTCAGAACCGGTCAGCTTAAAACTGAGGATTGGGATAACCTTGCGGGTGTCATTTCCTCTCTTTCCGGCTGTGATATATATATTGACGATACCTCGGCAATAACCTCTGCAGAAATGAAATCCAAGCTCCGCAGAATTAATAATCTCGGGCTTGTCGTTATAGACTATATAGGTCTTATGCAGAGTACCTCAAACACCGATAACAGAGCTCAGCAGGTTGGTGAAATTTCGCGTAACCTTAAGATTATGGCGAAGGATTTCGGCATTCCGATAGTTTGTTGCGCTCAGCTTAACCGTGGAACCGAGTCGCGTGCCGGTGATGCGAAAAAACCGACTCTTGCCGATCTTCGAGATTCGGGTTCAATTGAGCAGGACGCCGATATAGTTCTTTTTCTCTACCGCGACGAGTATTACAAGGATATAAGCGGCAGCGACTCGCAGGGGGCGCAGGATTCCGCAAATACGGCTGAGGTCATCATTGCCAAGAACAGACACGGCTCGGTCGGCAACGTAAAGATGGGTTGGATAGGTCAGTTTACCAAATTCAGAACGCTTGAGGAAGATATAGAGCCGTGACCGACGTAAATTTAGAAAAGCTCTTTGCCACCGAGGTCGGTAAAAAGGTGTATTCCGAGTTTTTGCGCGCGGTATCCGATTTTGAAATGGCGGACGCAATTCGCGGCGGAGCACTTGTCGGATTTTCGGGCGGCGCGGATTCGGTAATGCTTCTTTGCGCCCTCGTAAAATACACCCGTGATAACTTATTGAAATTGCCGATAGCAGTACATCTTAACCATATGATAAGGGGCGCCGAGGCGGATCGTGACGAGGCGTTTTCACGCGAATTTTCAGGTGCTCTCGGGGTTGAATTTCTAGGCTTCAGAAGAGATATTCCTAGTGAAGCCGAAAGACTTTCCAAGGGCATTGAGGAAACGGCTAGGATTGTAAGATATTCAATTTTTTTGGATATAATCAAGGGCAGAAATGATGTTTCTTGCGTTGCCGTTGCTCATAATTCCACCGATAATCTTGAAACGGTAATCTTTAATATGATGCGCGGATCGGGCGCTCGCGGTGCTTCGGGAATCTCTCCCGCGCGCGATGGAATTATACGCCCGATTATCTATTCTCCCAAAAGGGATATCCTTTCGGCGCTTGAGCTGGCAAATATTCCGTTCGTGACCGACAGCACTAATTTTGAAACCGAGTATAAGCGCAATTATATCCGCTCCGAAATTCTGCCGAAGCTTCGTACGCTCTCCGACGACCCCGAAGCGCAGGTGCTTAAGCTTTCGAGCGCTCTGCGCGCCGATATCTCCTATATCGAGTCGGTTGCCTCGGATTTTGTTGACGGCTATCCCGATGGGGCAATTCCCGCCGATGCGTTGTCGGAGCTGCATTCTGCCGTATTTTCAAGGGCGGTATCCCTTATGGCAAAGCGTGGGGGAAGCACTGGTGTCGAATTCGCGCATATAGAAAAGCTGCGCGGCATTATCCGCGGCGGCAACCGTAATTTTTCTCAGAGTCTGCCGGGCGGTGTCAGCTTCGTTTGCGAACGCGGTCTTTGCCGAGTGACAGATGAGGAAAGTGTTTTTATGCCGGAATTCGAGTATAAGCTCTCTCTTGGCGAAAACGAAATTAAAGAAATAGGAGCTTTGCTGCTTCTTTCGCGCGAACCGATAGAATATTCTTCAAAAGTTTACAAAATTGCAATACAACAAACTATTGACTTTGATATAATTGAAGGCGGACTTACTCTTCGCGAAAAGCGCGACGGTGATTCCTACGTTTACGGGGGAATGACCCGCAAGCTTAAAAAGCTCTTCAACGATAAAGCTCTCACAAAGACCGAGCGTGCCCGCGTTGCCGTTCTTTGCGACGGAAAGGGCATTCTTTGGGTGTCGGGCTTTAAGGTGAGGGACGGCGGAGCGAAAAATCCCGAAAGAAAGCTTTACGCAGCACTGGCATATAAAGCTTAAATTTAATAATAATATTGTAGTAACCGATTTATAGAAAGGCATTATTGAATGAAGGTGAATTTTAAGAGCATAATTATGCTCGTACTTATCGTCGTAGCGGTGATATTTGCGGTGACCTTTATCACGCAGAATATGAAAGACAGCAAGGAGCTGTCCTACGGCAAGGTAATTGAAAAATTTGAAAACGACGACGTATTGTATTTCAAAATAGACGGCGATTTCAACCTCATTATGCACGTGCGTAAGCCCTTGCCGGGTGGTGGATACGAGCAAAAAGAGGTGAACGGCATCTACGAATACGTTCCCGAAATCTATGAGTTCAAGCTGAGTCTTGTAAGCCAGGTGGATGATATACTCGAGCTTGCAAGGGGCAATAACAATCTTGAGGATTTTGATATCGAGCGCGCTGCTGAAACCCCGTGGTACGTCGCATATCTTCCTTATATAATAATTGCATTGATATTTATCGGTCTGTGGTTCTTCATTATGCGGCAGGCTCCGGGCGGCGGAGGAAAGATAAATTCCTTCTCCAAATCCAAAACAAAGGTAACCCTCAATGATAAGGATGCGGTTAAATTTGCCGACGTTGCGGGCGCAGATGAAGAAAAGGCGGAGCTTGAAGAGGTCGTTGAATTTCTTAAAGACCCCACCAAGTTCGTTAAGCTCGGTGCGCGTATTCCGCGCGGCGTTCTTCTCGTCGGACCTCCCGGCACGGGTAAAACCCTTCTTGCCAAGGCGGTAGCGGGCGAGGCGGGCGTACCGTTTTTCTCGATTTCAGGCTCTGATTTCGTTGAAATGTACGTCGGTGTCGGTGCGTCGCGTGTACGCGATTTGTTCGACAGCGCGAGAAAAACTCCTGCCAGTATTATATTTATTGATGAAATTGACGCCGTCGGCCGTCACAGAGGTGCGGGCCTTGGCGGCGGTCACGACGAACGTGAACAGACCTTGAACCAGCTTCTCGTCGAAATGGACGGCTTTGGAACTAATTCGGGCGTTATAGTTATGGCGGCAACCAACCGCCCCGATATACTCGACCCCGCATTGCTTCGTCCCGGCCGCTTTGACAGACGCGTTACCGTAAATTACCCCGATATGAAGGGCAGAGAGGATATTCTTAAGGTTCATTGCCGTAACAAACCCCTTGAGGAATCGGTTGACCTTAAGAAGATTGCGCAAACCACGATTGGCTTTACGGGCGCTGAGCTTGCCAACCTTATGAACGAGGCTGCTTTGCGCGCCGCAAAGAAAAATAAGGCGCTTATCGGTATGGAGGATATTGAGGAATCCTATATGAAGCTTCTTCTCGGACCTCAGAAAAAGAAAAATATGAGGACCGAAGCTGATAATAAGCTCTGCGCATACCATGAAGCAGGTCATGCCGTTGCTTCCTATTTCTGTAAGAATACCGACCCCGTGAAGCATATTACGATAATTCCCGCAGGCTCAGCGGGCGGTGTAACCATAAGCGTTCCCACCGAGGATAGAATGGTTACCTCCCGTAACGAGATGCTTGACCGCATAGTTCTCTCGCTTGGCGGCAGAGTAGCCGAGGAAATTGTGCTCGACGATATCTCCACCGGCGCGTCAAACGATATTCAGCAGGCAACCGCAATTGCTCGCAATATGGTGACACGGTACGGTATGAGCAAGAAACTCGGCACCGTTCTTTACGGCTCTGAGCATTCTGCCGACGAGGTATTCCTCGGCCGCGATTTCTCCTCGGGCAAAAATTATTCCGAACAGACCGCGTCCGAAATCGATGCCGAAATCCGTGATATTATCTCCGATTGCTACGAAATTTGCAAAAAGCACCTCAGCGAAAATATCGGTAAGCTTCATTTCGTTGCCGAATTCCTTCTTAAAAACGAGTCGATGGACGACGAGCAGTTTAAGGCTGCAATGGAATCCGAAAATCCGACTATTGAAGAGATTGAACAGATAGCCGCCGATAAAAAGCGTAAGAGCGAAGAGGAGAACAAAACCGCTCACGCAAATAACGAAAAAGCCGAAGAGGAAGCTAGGCGCAAAGCCGAAGAAGAGGCAAAAATGCGACTTGAAGAAGCCGAAAAAGCAGGGAAGTTCCCGGTTGACGATTTCTTTACCTCGGTATTTGCCGTTCCGAAGGAAGAGCCGAAAGCTCCCGAAACCGACGGGGAATCAGACTCTGACTCCTCTGACACGGCAACCGACGTGCCGTCCGACACCGAAACGGCTCAAAGTGACGAAAATAACGAAAAACAGTAAATAATCCGTGCAGCCGGCTTGAAGCAGTTAAACTTTAAGCCGGCTTTTTGTATAGCTATCCGTCCCCTGCATTTTAACCGCCTTGTAGGGTGGGGCATGCTATCCCGCCGAAAAAAATATTTGGCTTTGCGCAGTTGCCGCCGCAGCGGGGGGCACCTCTGTGCAGGGTATCTGATTAAGGTTTTTTTTGTATGTATTAAAGGCTCTCCTTCTTGTGCCTTAATTAAAGACCACAAGAAATTTTTCGTCTGTTTGAAAGGAACGAGTCAGCACTAACTAAGGCTCCTTTGTGTAAAGGGAGCTCCGCCGCAGGCGGTGAGGGATTGTCTTTTTTACTCCCGGAAGGTAAGTAAAAGCTCTTTTGATATGCTAATTAAGTCAGTGATTGCACAGAGGGGGCGTTATACACTCAATCAATAGCAATTTTATATGTTGAAAACCTGTGCGTAATTTGTTACAAAAGAAAAAATGTTTATCAATTTTCAACCTTCCCCTTGAGGCCGCGAAGGCTAAAACCGCCAAAATAGAAGGTAAAAAACAATTCCGCATTTTGCATTTTGCATTTCGCGTTCCGCATTTACTCCTCTCCTTCACAAAAAATTTACATTGAAAAAATACGGTTTTTCGTTTTAACTCCGCATAAAGAGCCCCTTTTATTCGCAAAATAAACAAATTTGCTCCCTTGTTTATGTAGATGTCTACAAAACTTTTCCAACGGGCATTTTTTTGATTGACTTTTGGAAAAGAGTGTTTTATAATAAGAATAGATTTTTATATCAAACAACCTCTAAAAAGGAGAAACACAATGAAAAAATTCTCTAAAGCATTAGCCGCATTGCTTATAGCAACCCTTCTTGTAAGCGTGTTTGCCGTTATGTCCTCTGCGGTTACCACGACGGGAAGCGCGCGTCTTAACGTTACGAGCGACCCGTACAACTTCTATAACGATTTTTCAGAAGCCAAAACAGGCGGCACCTTTGGAGGCGGAACTCTCCAGAATGACAGTACTCACATTAAAGGTGTCAAAATGGATTACAAAGGCGGCTATTTCAGAGCATATCATAATCCAACGGTTGCTCCTGCAAGCACGTCCTTTGCGGTTGCGGCATGGACTATGACCAAGTGGGCTAAATCGGCAGCCGGCTACAAGGGCACCGACCTGCTTGCCTCAAGCTATACAATTCTTGATTTGGAATTTGGTACGGACAGATACTACTATACCTATGACGACAACGGAACGGTTAAGTACGCTACCACTACCTCTCTTGATAATGTTACTGTTGACATTATTGAAAGCGGTCTTGCAATTGTTCCCGGAACGTCTCTTTCCTTCTATCTCCAGGCTCACGAGCTTTCACAGCCTACTAACTACGACAGAAGAAAATACGACGATTTTTTATGGTTTGTTCAGGACGATAACGGCGTATGGTATGCGAGTGCAAATACCGCGTACGATTCCTCCGATATCAAGCTTTCAAACGAGATTAACGTAACCGACCACGTCAGCGTTGTTCTTGACAGCACTACCGATTTGGGCGCGGTTATTTCCCACGTATACGTTAACGGCGAGTATCTCTGGTCGAACACACTTCCGTATAAGACTACCTGTGACGTTCTTGCCTTTAGAGGCGCGGGTGTTAAGATCCCCGGAACCGAAAAGGGTAATGATAGATATTCCTATATGATTGATAACATCGCTCTTAACTGGTACAGAACCGACGTTGAGCTTGATTCAAGCAACGTTACTACCGCTTGGTCTCCCTATTCTTCGGGTGACGGCGTTTACGGCGTTGACGACCTTATTGCCGATGTTAACAACGGTGTATATAACCCCATTTACATGTGCGAAGACGTTCTTTACACGGGTGAATATTACAGCCCTAACGGCGGAATTACCGTTGACGATACCTTCTCATCCATTCCCGGAATGTTCGATGACGTTCTTATGAATGTAAAGAACGAATCGGTTATTACGGCTGACGTTGATATAGCTGATTTTAACGTTCCCGAGGACGTTGAGGAATTCACTCTCAAATACAATGCGGATAAGGTGAATATTGACTTTGCCGCTGACTTTAACGATAGATACGTTATGATTCCTCAGGGTGACGGTGAAACCTATAAGGTTAGAACGATTCAGGAGCAAGACTGGTTTAGCTTTAACTACGCGCTTGACGGTGCTATTATAAAGTCCAATCCCTTCCTTCTTGCAAAGTCTCCTATGGCAAACATCAGCTTTATGAAGTTTGACCTTGCTTCTTTGAAGCTTTCCTCCGGTGTAGCAACCTCTTGGACGTTTGACGTTGACGGCTTCTACGAGAACGCTCCCAACATCAACCTTTATGAAGAAGAGGCTATCCGCGCTCTTACCTTGAACGAGGTTCAGCTTATAAACGAAGAGTTTGGCGGCAAGCTTGTTGCTAACGCTTCAAGCGAAGGTATTGAGCTTTCCGACGTTGACCTCTCCGGCTACGCATACCTTGCAGGTCAGGTGATTGACGGTGTGCTTTACGTTCTTACCGACTCTATGGGCGGCTTTGAGCAGTATAAGGATATCGCAACTCTCGAAGCAGAGAGCGCAAACTGGTCCGCTGACGTAAAATGCTATAAGCTTGAGGGCGGCGCAGCAACCGAATACGAATGGAACACAGGCGCAGAGGGCGGTTTCATTCCCGTGGCTCTCTGGCACGGAAACGCTATAAACGACGTTGTTTCACCTCTTCAGTTTAACAACGCTCCCCAGCTTATGACCGTTGAAGATAACTTCGTAATAGTAAAATAATTCCTTTATAAGCTCTATTGATTAGTTATCTTTCCTAAATAAATATTTTTAACCGCACGGCGCAAACCAAGCACCGTGCGGTTTTTTTCTCTTTTTGCCGCACAAAAGGCAAGGAAGGTAAAAGATAGCTTCTCTCATGCGAAGCACGTATCGTTTGCCAAAGGCAAATATTGCCATTCCGAACTTTGTATTTCAATTTTACATTTTGCACTTTACCTAGTGTCCATTTTAAAAGGGTACAGTTCAATTTTGCATTTTGCATTTTCTTAATTCGGCTCCCTTTGCACAGGAGAGGCGAATTTTAACCTTCCCCTTTGGGGAAGGGGGACCACTTGTGGTGGATGAGGTATAAAGCGGTGAATATAATTAACAATGCCAAAAGTTAGACAACGCCAACCTCATCACCGTCTGCGACGGAGCTTCCCCAAAGGGGAAGCGAAAAATGTAGGGGACGGGCGCACTGGTTGAGTTATGATTGCCAAGCAACACATTCGCATTCCGCACTTCGCATTCGGCTCCTTTATGTAATTTGTTTCCAAATATGTTAATTTTTTATTCGCAACTTACACAAATTCTTAAACCCTTTATATGTGGTTATTTACAAATCGTATATATATAGGCGAAAATTGCTAAAATTCTGTTGACATTTAATAAAAAATATTTTATAATATACATGTATATTTATAAGGGATAAATATTTTTATAAGTATTCATAAGTTAATATTTTTTAAGGAGATAAACGTATGAAAAAGTTCTCTAAGATACTTGTCGTTTTGTGTCTTGTGGCGATTGTTTTCGGCTCGATTTCATTCTCATCGTCCGCGAACAGCATTACCGACCGTGAGATGCTTAACATCACCAACGACGTCAGAAACTATTACGCTGACATGACCGCTTCAACTGCAACCGGTAAATTCTTCCATACTCAGTGTAATGACTCCGACTATGCGAGCCCTGTAACCTGGAGCGGCAACCGTAAAGACGGTGTTATGACTCTGACTTACAGCTACGCTCCCGCAAAGCCTATACACTCAGCTAAAAGTCCCAGCCGTACTTTCCTTTATTTCTGCGGTGAGTCGGCTAACCCCGAAATTACAAAGCAGGGTTCTCTTGAAGGCTACGATTACATGATTGCTGAATACGACTTTGCCGCAACCGAATACGTTTACAGAAACGAGGACGGCAACCTCGTAACCGAGGCAACGATTCCCGAGGGCGTTCACGATTACAAGCTTGCTTACGGCGAAGGCACTGAGCTTTGCTACGGTGTAATTGGATATACCGAGGGTCAGGCTCAGACCACGAAGCTTAAGAAGAGTACTCTTTACGGTCTTTATGCAAGATACAATGAGGAAGACGGAAAATGGTACGTATCAACCGAGCAAACCGGTGAATACAATCCTGATACCTGGCATCTTCTCTCCAACAAGCTCGGTCTTTTCGACCACATCTCCTTCGTATTCGACATTAACAATCGGAGAGTTCTCTATTTCCTTAACGGTGAATACGTTTATACGCAGGATTTCAGCTCCAAGAATTATGCGGTGTTTAACGTAACCCTTCTTAGCTTCGGTTTTACTAACGACGTTAAGCGTGAGGACCAGTATTGCATAGCTCTTGATAACGTTGCTGCAAACTTCTACGCAGATTATAAGGAAACCGCTACCGGACTTGGAAAGTTCATTTCCTCCGGCGCATACCTTGAAAAGAACCTCAGAAGCTGTGACGACGTTCTCTACAACGGCGACTACGTTGCTCCCGGTACTCCCGTTCTTGCTGAAATTACCCACCTTGGCGAAGAAAAACCCGTTAACTGCTTCACAGAGAAGGCTGCTCTTCAGAATATTGCAGACGGCGACTTCATAAAGATCAGAGGAAGCTTTAAAAATTATACTCCTCCCGTAGGAGCAAAGGAAATTACCTTCGAATCTCTTGAGGATACCGCTACTGTTTCTCTATCCAAAGAGGCTGCTGAATTCTACACCTTGCAGCATACCGGCAACAAATACTCGATAAGACTCGCTGGTGACAAGGCAATTTCGCTTAACTGGTACGATGCTCAGTCCGCTGATGGATATGACGCTCTCACTCCCGTTAAGACTCAGAAGATTCTTCCTTGGACTCAGCCCACTAATAATCTTACCGTCTTCGGTAAGGTTGACAGAACCGAACCCTTAAAACCCACCATTGAGATATTCAAGGATTGGGCTTGGGACGTTAACAACAACGGTGTATACGACGAGGGCGTTGATAAGAGAATTGAAGAAATTCTTAAGACTTACACCACGGCCGAGCTCGTTGAACTCCGCGAGTCCGGCGTTAAGGAAGTTAATATTATTCCTATATATGAAGTAAAGTCTTTGGCATTCGCTATTGAAACCGCAACCTCCGAGGGCGGTGCGAAACCCGATTTCTATACTCTTACTCTTGATTACGATAAGTTTACCGATATAGGAAACCTTATATCCGAGCTTGCAAACGTTAACCCTGAAGAAACCGTTAAGGTTACTCTTTATAGCGACCTCGTTCTTGATGCTTCCGCGGCTATATCCGTTCCTTACTTGGTATCGGTTAACTTTGATTTGAACGGTTATGCAATCAGCCAGACCGCAGGTGCGGGATCGATGATATTCAACGTTGCTGACGTAACCTCTCTGAACGTTTATTCCTCCACCGCGGGCGCAGCTCTTGCTCAGAGCGGCGAGGGCGCAGGCTGTGCAATCCTTTCTTCCAGCAAGAAGATTGAGACCGCATCCGTAACCTTTGGTGAAAACCTTAAGGTTAGCGGCGCGTCTATCGTTTACTTTGCTAACAATCTCGGTATTGCCAACTTTGACGGTGATATCACCCTTACCATTAACGGCGGTGAATATTACGGAATCTTCGCATCTAACGGTGCTTTGCTTCCTATCTCCGACCGCTATATGAAAATTAACATTAACGATGCAACTCTTGCTACCTTGAACGGTGAGCCCATCTTCTCCGAGAAGACCTCTGCTGCATCCTACTCCGAAATCAACGTTAAAGGCTCTGAATTGATAGCTACCGCATACGGTGCAGAAGATTATGAGCTTGCATATCTTATCGGCAACAGGTCCGTAACCGCAAAGGCTTACATAGAGAAATCAACCGTTACCGGACTTGCATATGCTCCTAATATTATTTACGGCGCAGATAACGTATTCAACTTCGTTGGTGACCTTAATTCCGATTTCGTTCTTGCAAACGGCGTTAAAGTTGCATTCTCCAACAAGGGCGCGTCCATGCAAACGGTTGAACTTGCAGTTCCCGGATATGCTGAACCCGTTGAAATCGAGTTTGAAGCTACCGTACTTACCTTCACTGAACCTACCAATACGATAAAGACTGTTACTTGGCTTGCTCCGAACGGTGATGCATATACTGAATCCTATTGGGTTGCAGGAAGCGAAATTACTGTTTATCCCTCTGCGGATTTCGGTGTTGCCGAGCTTAACAACGATTGGTTCGACGCTGAATACAAGGGCTGGAAGAATGCAAACGGTGCGGCTGATAACTTCGTAGTTGCAGCTGACGGTGAGAATAAGTTCGCTCCCGTTGCAGATAAGTTCTATGCGGCTCTTAAGGCAGCAAACGTAAGCTTTGTAGTATTTGAAGGCTTGGCATACAACGTATACGTTCCCACTCCTGCAGTTTCCGGCTACGACGTTCAGTTCGTAGGATTCTATACTGCAAACGGCACAAAGATTGAAGCTAACGTTTACTCCGACGTAACCGTTAACGGAACTGCCGGCTGGAATCAGCTTATCGGACTTATCGCAAACGACAAGTTTGTATCCGACGAAATCATCGTTAAGTACACCGTAAACGGACAGGAAGTCAACGCTTCTATCATAATCGACCTCTTCGATTATGCTAACAAGGTTAACGAGCTCTACGCTTGCGGTTCTGAGGAAAGCAAGCTTGTATACGCAATGATGAGCTGCAAGTACGAAGCTTATACTAAGGCTGTTTCAAAGCCTGACGTTAAGGTTGTTGCAAACTTAAAGGTTTACTTTGAGTCTCACGGTGAAAACTGCGCATGCGGTGAAACTGCATACACAGCTCCCGAAACCATCGCAACCGACGATACGGCAATCGCGTCCTACGTTCAGGGTTACGCATACGCGCTTACTCTTAACGGTGCATCCACTTCCAAGTACACCTTCTCGGTGCTCGTTGGTAAGGACGCTGACGTAACTGCTGTTACCATCAACGGTGCTGAAGCAACCAAGGTTGTTAAGGCTGACTGCGTTGAGTACGTTGTAGAGGTTGAGCTTAAGAATATAAAGGGCGATATGACCATCGCTGTTACCACCTCCGAGGGTACTGCAACCGGCACCTACTGCCTTGCTAAGTACATCGAGCAGAATAACAGTGCATTCGCAAAAGCGCTCTACGTTTTCTCAGCTAACGCAAACTAATAAATATTTTGGGCTGACTCGTATCGAGTCAGCCCTTTTTTCGCTATATGAAGCCTATCTCGCGCCACATCATATTTCGCAGAGCTCGGGACGTCGAGGGCATGATTCATAGCTTGGCGAAGCCAATCATAACGGTGCGAAGCATCTCATAACTTCCCGATAGGGCAATCATAACTTACCCGGTGTGCCGTCCGCTACAATTATATTATTCGCTGTTCCGCCGCTTTTAAGGCTTTACCTTGGCGATGAGGTGTAAAGAGGTAAATATTTCTACGATAAATAAAAAAGCAGAGACGTTGCTTTAAACAATGCCTCTGCCTTTTTGCGCCTATATGGCGCTATTTAATTTATCAGATAGAGTGAATACCGTTGGCAACGTCTGCGTTGTTGTCAAGGTTATATTTCTGCTGCTTTCTCCAATCGAAATACTTGATTGCAACCTGCTCAAACAATGCAAGCGAGAGAAGGTCTTCATCCTGCTCCTGATAGGGAGCAACGCGCTGACGGAGCGAATCGATCTCGGGTGCAATTTTGTCTGCGGGTCTGTAATCAATTATATCGTCATCACCGATAATCTTCTTTCTGAATGCATCGGAAACGGGAGCAGGGCACTTACCGTAATCACCGCGGACAAGTCCCTTGAATTCCTTCGTTACGCGAGCGTATCTGCCCTCGTCTGCAAAAATAACGTTATTAACTGCCTGCGTACCTACTATCTGTGAGGTGGGAGTTACGAGCGGAGGATATCCTGCATCTTCACGTACTCTTGCAACCTCTTCAAGCACCTCGTCAAGCTTATCCGACTTTCCTGCCATCTTAAGCTGAGAGATAAGGTTTGAAAGCATTCCGCCGGGAACCTGATAACGAAGAGTGTTTACATCAACCTTAAGAACCTTGGGGTCGATAAGCGAGTCGGCAAGATATTTTTCGCGAATCTTGTTGAAATGCTTTGCAACTACGTCGAGCTTTTCAAGCTCAAGACCTGTGTCGTAGGGGGTGTTGCTGAGCGTTGCAACGAGTGATTCGGTGGGAGTATGCGACGTACCCATAGCAAGCGGGGAAATTGCCGTATCTACACCGTCAACGTTTGCTTCAATAGCCTTAAGGAGCGTCATTGAACCAAGTCCTGCGGTATAGTGCGTATGAAGATGTACGGGAATTTTAACAGTCTTTTTAAGAGTTTTTACAAGCTGGAATGCATCAAAGGGCTTAAGAAGACCCGACATATCCTTGATACAAATTGAGTTAGCACCCATATCCTCAAGGCGCTTTGCGTATTCCGCAAAGTTATCGTTGGTGTGGAAGGGAGAGGTTGTGTAGGATATTGCAGCCTGAACGTGACCGCCTTCTTTAATCGTTGCCTTGATAGCTGTTTCAAGGTTTCTTGCATCGTTAAGAGCATCAAATATACGAATTATATCAATACCGTTTGCAACCGATTTCTGAACGAAATATTCAACGACGTCGTCAGCATAGTGACGGTATCCGAGAATATTCTGTCCGCGGAAAAGCATCTGAAGCTTGGTATTCTTAACGTGGTCTTTTATCGTGCGAAGTCTGGTCCAAGGGTCTTCATGGAGGAATCTAAGACAGGTATCAAAGGTTGCGCCGCCCCACGCTTCAAGCGAGTAGTAGCCAACTTTATCCATATCCTCGAGAATCGGTATCATCTCATCGGTGGTCATACGGGTTGCCGCGAGAGATTGATGCGCGTCTCGGAGAACTGTTTCTGTAATTAAAACTTTTGACATTTCTTTGTCCTTTCGTTAATTCTTATACGAAAATTTATTTAAGCAAAAAAGCTGAGGAACACACCTGCCGCAACTGCAGAACCGATAACGCCTGCAACGTTGGGGCCCATTGCGTGCATAAGAAGGAAGTTCGAGGGGTCGGTCTTGCGTCCTACGTCCTGTGAAACTCTTGCTGCCATAGGAACTGCCGAAACACCTGCCGAACCGATAAGGGGGTTGATTTTGCCGCCCGAAAGCTTGCACATAAGCTTACCCGTAAGCAATCCACCGCAGGTGGAAATAATAAACGCGCAAAGACCGAGAGCGATTATGTAAAGTGTCTGGGGTCTTAAGAAGTTTTCTGCGTTTGCAGTAGCACCGACAGAAACACCGAGGAAAATCGTAACGATATTTATTAGCTCGTTCTGCGCGGTTTTGGAAAGTCTGTCGGACACGCCCGAAACGTTAAAGAGGTTTCCGAGCATAAGGAATCCGACCAGAGGCGCTGCATCGGGAATGATAAGAGTAACGACAAGTGTAACTACGATGGGGAAGATAACCTTTTCAACCTGAGAAACAGGGCGAAGGTTGGTCATTTTTATTGAACGCTCCTTTTCGGTCGTTAGAAGCTTCATAAAGGGGGGCTGAATGATCGGGATAAGCGCCATATACGAGTAAGCCGCAATAGCGATCGCACCGAGAAGCTGCGGAGCAAGAGTCTTTGTAACAAGAATTGCGGTAGGGCCGTCTGCGCCTCCGATAATACCGATTGAGCCTGCTTCCATAGGTGTGAAGCCAAGGAAAAGAGCAGCAAAGAATGCTACGAATACGCCGAGCTGTGCGCCTGCGCCCATAAAGAGTGATTTGGGGTTTGCGATTAGGGGAGAGAAATCGGTCATAGCACCAACGCCAAGGAATATAAGTGAGGGATAAACACCAAGCTTAACGCCAAGATAAAGGATATCGAGCAGACCGCCGCGATTGATTACCTCTTCGATTATTCTTGACATTGGGACGTGTCCGTCAACTAACAGATGAGCGCCGTAGTTTTCAATATAGTAATCGTCAAAGAAGAAATCAAGGTGAATCAAATTTGCACCGGGTAGGTTTGCAAGCAACATACCAAACGCGATGGGCATAAGAAGAAGCGGCTCAAATTTCTTAACGATAGCAAGATAAAAGAGAACTCCAACTATGACGTACATTACAAGATATTGCCACCATCCGCTCTCGGCAAAGAGCTTGCTAACGCCGGTTGAACCTAGAAAATTTTTGACAGCATCTAACATTTATATTACCTCTGCTGAAAAATAAGTCAGTTCATTGTAGCAATTACGTCGTTTGCATTAACCGAAGCGCCCTTCTGAACGCTGACAGATGCAATAACGCCGTCGCAGGGAGCGGGGATATCGTTTTCCATTTTCATAGCTTCAAGAACGCATATTACGTCGCCCTTCTTAACGCTCTGACCAACCGAAACCTTAACGTCAAGAATAGTTCCGGGCATGGGAGCTGTAACCTTGTTTGCGCCTTGTGCGCCGGATGCTGCAGGTGCAGCCTTAGGTGTTGCGGGAGCAGGAGCGGGTGCCGGAGCAGCGGCAGGAGCAGAGACGGGAGCAGAGACGGGAGCAGATACTGCAACGGGAGCAGATGCAACCTCGCCTGCCTCCTCTACGATAACCTCATAGGTCGTACCGTTAACGGTAATATTATATTTTTTCATAATTATAATCCTTTCGTATTTGTGAAAACAAATTATTTTCTTCTGAATGAAACAACTCTGAATTTTGCGCCGTTTCCGGATTCGCTTTCAGCCATAGCGATTGCCGCTGCTATGACAGCAACGATTTCGGCATCCTGCGCAGCATATACGGGTGCGGGAGCAAACGTCGGTTCTGCCTTAACTTTTGCAGGCTTTTCTTTAGCATTTATGCTTCCGAAAACCGACTTGAACAAGGTCAGTATAGCCCAGATAATGCCAAGCACGGCAAATATTGCCACCATACCGAGAAGTACCATCATTCCGCCAAATTCAAGAGCTTCGCCGGCGGTTAATATTTCACCGTATTTTTCGGAAGATATTAAAAGCATATTCATTATTTATCCCTCCGAATTAAAGAGGAAGTACTTTGCGGCGCGAGATGGGAGCAACGTTCTTAGCAGAAAGCATAAGAAGGGCAGAGCAGATTCTTGCTCTTAATTCGTTTACGCTGATGATATCGTCAATCTCGCCGCTTGCAGCAGCAACCGCAGGTGAAGAAACCGAGGCTTTCCACTCGTTTATAAATTCTTCACGTTTTTTTTCAAGAGTGATGTATTTATCCCAAGAAAATGCGACGCCGCGCTCAGCGTTCAAAGCGCCGATTTCGGATTTATCGGTTGCATAAACAAGGTCAGCGCCAAGTGCCTTCGAACCGAGAAGGACAAAGGATGCGCCGATTGCATGACCGAGTATAACGGTTACTTTCGGAACGGTTGCGGTTGAGTATGCAAAAGCAAGCTTTGCAAGCTCGGGCGCAAAATAGGAAGTTTCGTTTGCACTCTCAACGGTAAGACCAAGTGAATCAACGAGGGTTACGACGGGAAGAGAGAACGCGTCACAGAAGTTTACAAACTTTGCGATTTTTCTTGCAACGCTTACCGAAAGCTTACCGTCGTTTACAGCGAACGAGTTAGCAACGATACCGCACTTAACACCGCCAACGGTTGCAAAAGCCGTTGAAACGGCAGGCTCAAAGTCGTGCGCAACCTCGTAGAATACGCTGTTATCTGCTATCACTGAGATTTCAGCAAGAGCTTCACCTGAAAAATCAAGCTCGCCAAGCATTTTGTTGAGGTTATCGGCACATTCGTTTACGATAACGCCCTGCGAAGCATTGTCGGGAATAAAGGATACGAGGCTTCTTACGTACGCCGCGCACTGCTCGGCAGATGCCGTGTATGCAAGAACACTGTCCTGCGCGCCCTCAGCGCCCGTGAGGTTGGGTGATGAAACGTAGAACTGAGCATCAGAGCTTTTTACAACGAAGTCAAACATTGATGCAATTGCTGCCGACGTTCCGATGCATTTGCCGGATACGAATGCTATCTGGGGGATTACTCCCGAAGCCTTTGATACGCATGCAGCAATTCTTCCGTACGCTGCAAGACCAACGGTGCCCTGGAAAATATCAGTTCCGTTAGAGTCGAAAATTCCGATAACAGGCGCGCCGTTTTCGGTGGCAAGCTTGTAGACGTCGGCAATTTTCTTTGCATGGCGTTCATCGATTACACCATTCATTCTTGAAGAGTCCTCCGCAAATGCAAAGACGAGCTTGCCGTCAATTGCTCCGTAGCCGCAGATAACACCTTCAAATTCGTTTGCGTTTTCCGTGGACAAGAAATCGGAAAAGGCGCGCTTTGCATATGCGTTCATTTCAACAAAGGTGTTTTTGTCGAAAAGGAGCGCAATGCGTTCTCTTGCAGTAGAGTTTTCACTTGCAAGAGCAGCGCGAAGTTCTTTAACCGTCGGAAGTCCACAGATTTCAGTTTTTGTGTATTTGTTCAAACCGAATTCCCGATTTGCTGATAAAGCAAATCTCTCCTTCCATAATAATATCAAATTTTGGAAAAAAAGACATAAAATCATTAATATGCCCAATTTTCACCAACTATACTATACCACCAAATTCAAAATAAGTCAATAGATTTTAATAAAATATATTAAATAAATAAGACGAAGCATACTTAATATAAACCGCAAAAGTGTTTGACTTTCGGGGCGGTTATAAAAGCGCTTCGTCTTTAAATTAAATATAAATTTTTTCTGCGTCGGTAAACTCAAAATCCTCGTTGTGATGCGAAACTATTATTACAAGCCTTTGCTTGCTTTCTTCCTTTATAATTTCATAAAGAGAGCTTCTTATTCCTTCATCAAGCTCTTTCGTCGGTTCATCGAGCAACAGTACGGGAGCATCTCTGAGAATTGCGCGGGCAAGAGAAACTCGTTGTCTCATTCCGCCCGATAATTCAAACGGTAAAAGAGAAAGATCGTCGTTGTTGAATCCGAGCCGTAATAAAAGGTCTTTTGCTTTTTCCGCAAGGCGTACGTTGCCAATCTCTCCGTTTGCAGCCACGGCGTTGTCGATGGCTGAGAGTTGCGGAAAAAGGCGGTATTCCTGAAAGGCGAACGCCGTATTAGCGATTCCTCCTCCAATAACCTCGCCGCTATAATCTGTATCAAGACCTGAAATAATTCGCAAAAGGGTGGTTTTTCCTGCGCCGCTGTTTCCGATAAGTGCATAAATACCCGTTTCAGAAAACTCATATGAAAATCCGTTAAGAATTATCTTTTTTTTGAAATTTTTAGAAATATTTATAAGCTTTAAGCTCATATTTTACACCTCCCAAGCAGGTGCTTGATTGCTTTTTCAAGGCAAATGCTGAGAATTATTGCTATGAAAGTCCATGCAAACGACGAAGCCGTATCCATCTGATATTTTGAATCCGAAATCATCCGTCCGACCGAGTCAACCGTTCGAACAAGAATTTCCGAGGATATAACGGCTTTCCATGCAAAGCCAACCGAGGTGATAACGGCGGGGATGAAAAATTTTAAAAGAGCAGGTAATATTAAAATTTTCATCTTTTTTTTGAACGAAAATTGATACGCCTTGCAAACCTCGTAAAGATTTTTATCAATGGAATTATAACCGTCTATTAAATTCTGCCATATCATCGGCATAATCATAAAAAATGCGATAAGCACGGGTATAACGTCACCTCGGATAAATACGTAAAAAAGTATTGAAAAAATAGCAACGGGAACCGACTTCATGACGGCAAGAAGGGGGGTAAGAATTATTTTTACGACGTCGAACATATGCGATAAAACGGCAAAAATAACTGCAAAAAACGCGCTGATAATTATTGACATTATGACTCTTGAAAAGGTTTGAAAAAGTATTTCATACGTTGATTTTGCGGTGATAATTTCGAGCAGTGCCTTAAAGGTCAGGGGGATGTCAGGCAGAAAGTATGGGAAGTCGATTATAATTGCCGCGACCTCCCAAACCATAAGCCAAAAAAGAATCGGAAGAAGAATTTTTAATGCTGATTTAATTCTTTTTTTCATAGTAGAAAGCATCTGCGGGAGACTTTATTCCCAGTTCTTTATAGAATTCTTGAAGGGTTGTTTTCATTGCTTTTCCGTCAATGTATGCAATTGAATTTCCAAGATTTTGAAGTGCTGATTTTGCAACTGTTGCGTTAGGTAAAATTCCTGCATTCACAACATAAGTTGCGGCAGAATCAATGTTTTGAGAGCTTGAAATATATTCGATCGAAGCCTTGTATTCAGTGAGAAATTCGTCAATAACGGTCGGGTGCTTTTCTACGAAACTCTTGCTTGCGATTATGCATCCCATAGCGAGAGTTGAATCGCAATTGGCGTTCCATGCATCATCACAGCTTAAATCTACGGAGTAGGGTGTTTTTCCGGAATTGCTTCTTGCGAAAGACGTTGCCGATACTATGGGTTCGGGCGCAAACGCAATCGGAACGGTACCCTTGATTATCTGCTGCTTGAGGTCGTCGGGAGAGCCTATGGTTTCTCCGCCGGGGGAGACTGTTGAAACGGTAGCGTTGATATTGGCTTGCGCCAAGAGATGCTCAAGAACAACCTTCGGCGTTCCTTTTTCGCATGTGTAAACGGTTTTGTCCTTAAGGTCGGCAAGAGAGGTGACGGTGTTGTTTTCATCGGAAATGAAGAAGAGGGTGTTGAGGGTGTTTATGGAGAGAATAACACAGTTGTCATCGGTTGTGTTAAAGTAAACGGCAGCCTCGTTGGTAGGAAGACATATAACGTCTATTTTGCCGGCTAAAAGTTCGCCTTTTGCTGCTTCGGTAGGAGATTTTTCCGCTGCATACGAACGGAATGAATATTTTTCGTTTCCTTCAAGTCCGCCGTTGTCGTTTATTAGCTTTGCCATGCCTACGCCGGTAGGACCGGATAAAAATCCAACCTTAATTTGCGTGTTATCGGGAGTTTTGCTTTCGCCGCATCCGACGAGTGTGAGAAGAGTAATTGCAATTGTGAGAAATGTTGCGAGAAGTTTTTTCATTTTGAATTCCTTTCAAGACCTTCACGGTCTAATATATAAATTTTTTGATTCTCTAGTTTTATTATTCCTGCTTCGGTAAGCGATGCGATGGCTCTGTACAGTGAAGCCCGCCCTGCACTGATAGCTTCTGCGCTTTTTTTGCAGTTAAAGGAAATTTCAGCAGACATCTGTTTTTTGCACTCCGACAAAATATAGTTTGACAGCTTGGCTTCTACTGTTGAGGATGAAAAAGTTGCTACTTTTGTATTCAGAAAAGATATTTTCTTGGCTAAAAAGTTTATTACGTTCATCGCAATGTTCGGATAGGTTTGTATAAGACGGAGAGTATCGGTTTTGGATATAAAAAGTATTTCCGAGTCGCGTTTTGCTACGACCCTTGTGGGAAACTCTTCCTCGCAGGAGAGAATCGTCATAATTCCAAAAGACTGTCCCTTTTTCAAAGTGTTCAGCGGTACCGAATTTCCGTCGCATCTAACGCGCTCAACCGTACATTCGCCGCTCAATATGAAACATAGTTTATGCTCGTAATCATGTGGGGTATATATCTCATCCTTGCGGGAGTATTTTTTAATTTCCGGTGTGATGCCGTTCAGTATTTCAATAATTTTTTCCTGTGAAACGTTCGAGAATAGGAAAACGTCGGTTAAAAACTCAATCAAATTGTTTTTCATAAATTCACCAAAACTGTATCATTTGATACAATTATATGATTTTTTTGTGTAATTGTCAATATAAATCTATAAAAATTTATAAATTTTTTCAAAAGCATTGCATTCGAAGGGATAATGTGATATAATTAATCTGTTATATTTTAAATATTTTCTTCTTAAGGCGGATTTGCTAAGGGGTTTATTATATGAATACTTTGATTAAATTATCAGCAGGAGATATCGGCGAATCATTTTCAAATTTTTTTGCATCCGTAAAAAACGCATTTGTTGAATTTGCCGTTACCGATGCAATTGACATAGTTTTACTTGCTGCAATACTTTTTTTGGGCTTCAGATTTTTTAAGAGCAGAAAAGCGGGCGTTTTGCTGCTGGGAGTCGTACTCATCGTCGCATTGACCTTCGTTGCCTATATCTTTAATCTTGACGCAACCTACTTTATCTTTTCGGCTATACTGGATATTGGCGTGCTTGCCTTGATTATTCTTTTTCAGCCCGAAATTCGCGACGCACTTGAAAAAGTGGGAACGGGTTCCGTTCTCGGAATTATGTCCTTCAGCGATCAAAAGCATAAAAGACAGATGTATTCAAAGGCAATTGCTCAGATTTGTTCGGCTGTTAACGACCTTTCGCGCACAAAAACAGGTGCGTTAATAGTAATATCGAGAACGACGAAGCTTGATGAAATTATAGAAACGGGTATTACCATCAATTCCGATGTAAATTCGTTTCTGATAAGGAATATCTTTTTTAATAAAGCTCCGCTTCACGACGGTGCAATAGTAATCGATGATGCCCGTATAGCAGCCGCAGGTTGTTTGCTTCCGCTTACAAGGCGTACCGACGTTGATGCCGACCTTGGAACGCGTCACAGAGCGGCAATAGGTATGAGCGAAACGAGCGACGCGATAGTTATTGTCGTTTCCGAGGAAACCGGAACCATTTCTGTCGCTTACGATTGTAGCCTGACAAGAGGTTATACGGCTGAATCCTTAAGATCGTTTCTTACAAAGAAAATATTGAGAAAATCTCAATCAGATATTGATAATTGAGGTAAATCAAATATGAGAAAAAGAATTTTCGGCATTAAAATAAGTACTTTGCTTACAGCTTTTATATGCCTCGCCGTTGCTTTTATGATTTGGATGATTGTCAAATATAACGCGGAATTTGAAAACACGGCGTTTTGCTCTCTTCCGCACTTTCTAAGAGGTTAAAATGAGTTTTTCAACTCGTGTTTTAATAGTTAACAATATAAAGCTGTCTGTTAACGCCTCTGCTGAAGAGGCGTTTTCGGTTGCAAAGAAGAGAATAAAGAAATTATCGTTCAACAAACAGTCATTAAAATTTTCGCTTTACAGAAAAAGTATCGACGCGAGAAACAAGCAGGATATCAAGCAGGTCTTTTCGGTTGCGGTTCGTGGTGATTTTGACGGCGTTTCCGAAAAGGAGCTTGTCGGAGATGATATTCTTTTTCATGAGTTGAAACAGTCGAAGCAAATTAACGTGGGATGCGAGCGCATGTCAGCACCGCCGCTCGTTGTCGGTTCGGGGCCTGCCGGACTTTTCGCGGCATTAACACTTGCTGAGATGGGATATGCTCCGATACTTATTGAACGAGGCGGGAGTATAGCAGAGCGAAAATCGAGTGTAGAGCGTTTTAATAAATTGCAGATTCTTGACACGGAATCAAACGTTCAGTTCGGCGCGGGCGGTGCCGGTACGTTTTCTGACGGAAAGCTCGTTACCAGAATTAACGACCCTTTGTCTTCGCTCGTGCTAAAACGTCTTGTTGATTTTGGCGCGCCTGAGGAGGTTTTATATCTTGCAAAGCCTCATATAGGAACAGATATTCTTGCTCCTATTATTGACAGGATTATCAATGAAATAGTGCGGCTTGGCGGTCGTGTAATGTTTCATACAAGGTATTTGTCATCGGTCAAAAAATCCGGAATATCCGTCGCTCTTACAAGTAAGGGCGAAATTGAATATGGAGCGTTGGTGCTGGCAATAGGGCACAGCGCAAGAGATACCTATCACTCAATGATTAACGACGGCTTTTCAATAGAAGCCAAGCCGTTTTCGGTCGGAATGAGAATCGAACATCTCACCGAAAAAATAGATAAAGCTTTATACGGTGATTTTGCAGGGCATAAAAATCTCGGTCATGCAGAATACAATCTTTCGCATAACACCAAACTTCGCGGTGTTTATACCTTCTGTATGTGTCCTGGAGGAGAGGTCGTTGCGGCAGCCAGTGAAGAAGGCGGATTAGCCGTTAACGGAATGAGCTATCATTCAAGAGCGGGTAAAAATTCAAATTCGGCAGTTGTTTGTAGCATTTTTAAGGACGATTATGGGGCAACACCGCTTAAAGCAATTGAATTTCAAAGGAACATAGAAAAAGCCGCTTTTTTGTCGGGCGGTGGAAACTATTCGGCGCCGATTGTTACGGTCGGTGATTTTCTGAATGACAGGTGTATAACGGAGCCGCGCGATATTGAGCCAAGTTATATGGCGGCTTCAAAAAGCGTAAAGCTTGCTTCTCCAAAGGATTATCTTCCCGGATTTGTATGCGATTCCATAAAGAATGCTCTTTATGATTTTGATAAAAAAATAAAAGGCTTTGCCGAATCGGCGGCTGTATTGACAGGTGCTGAAACCAGAACCAGCTCTCCTGTCAGAATATTGAGAAATGACGCCACGCGTCTTGCTTTAGGTACGGATAATATTTATCCGTGCGGTGAGGGGGCAGGATATGCCGGCGGTATAACGAGCGCGGCAATAGACGGATTGAAAACCGCATTTTCGATCATTGAACGATATAAGCCGTGCAATACGGGCGGGTGAAATTTAGACCGCCCCAATTTAACCTCGCAAGAGAGAAGCAAAGAACTATTTGAAAATTAAAAAATTCGGAGTTTTTGCGTATCATTCGCTCTTGCCTAAAGTAGATAATAAATATGGAAGGCGGGACTTTGTCCCGACTAATGGTTTTTATATATTATGCAATCAAAAACAGTAAAGGAGAAGAAGTGGATTCTTAAGGATTGCGATGATGCAATTTCTAAACAGAATGTTGCAAAAATTGCAAAAATATTGAATATTCATCCGATAATTGCGAAACTTTTGTATTGCCGCGGTTATAACGATGTTGATTCAGTAAAATCTTTTATCAGCATGGAGAGCGAGATGCTTTGCGATCCGTTCAAAATGATGGATATGGATAAGGGTATAGAAAGAATCCGTCTTGCAATCGAAAACAAAGAAAAAATCACCGTTTACGGTGACTACGACGTTGACGGCGTAACCTCCGTTTGTACTTTATACCTCTATCTTCAGTCGAAGGGCGCGATAATCGATTATTATATCCCTAACCGTGCAGGCGAGGGATACGGTGTTTCCGTCTCTGCAATTGAACAGATAAAGGAAAATGGAACAAAGCTTGTTATTACGGTTGATACGGGTATAACGGCAAACGAAGAGGTTGATCATGCAAAAAGTATCGGCGTTGATTTTGTCATAACAGACCATCACGAGTGTCATGCAGATACACCCGCCGCGTGTGCGGTTGTCAATCCGCATCGACATGACTGCGGGTATCCGTTTAAGGAGCTTGCAGGAGTAGGCGTTGTTTTTAAGCTTATTTCAGCTTATGAAGAAAAGGTATGCGGAAAGTCGAGAAAGGATGCTGCTCTCAAGATATTCTCGGAGTATGCTGACCTTGTTGCCATTGGAACGATAGCCGACGTAATGCCTATAAAAAGTGAAAACCGCATTATCGTAAGTTACGGACTCAGAATGATAGAGAATACCAAAAGACCCGGTATCGTTGCTCTTATGGAGGCTTCATCCGTCAAGGATTCTCAAAAAAATGAAAGAGTAAAAAAACGCTCAAAAATCACCTCCGGATACGTGGGATATACTCTTGCTCCGCGAATTAATGCCGCAGGAAGAATAAGAAGCGCTACGCTGGCGGTAGAGCTGTTTTTATCAAAGGACCTTGAATCTGCTCACGTAATAGCTGAAGAGCTTTGCAATGCCAATAAAGAGCGCCAGAATGAAGAAAATAAAATTATAAAGGAAGCCTTTGAAAAAATAGAAAAGATGGACCTTGATAATAATCCTATAATCGTTCTTGATGCTGATAGCTGGCATCACGGAGTTATCGGAATTGTTTCATCTCGTATTACTGAAAAGTATTCAAGACCTTCCATACTCGTTTCTTTTGAAGGAAACGACGGTGATACCGTTAGCGGCGATGACGTCGGAAAAGGGTCGGGAAGAAGTATTAAGGGACTAAATCTTGTTGACGCTTTATGTTACTGCGAGCCTCATCTTCTTAAATTTGGCGGACATGAGCTTGCGGCAGGCTTGTCTGTTTTAAGATCGGAGCTTAATGCTTTTAGAGAGAAAATTAATGAATATGCAAGAATTAATCTCTCGAACGTCGATATGATACCTACGATTGAGGGGGATTGTACCATTGATTTTTCTGACTTGAATTTGTATTTTGCACAGCAATTGCAGCAGCTTGAGCCATACGGTGTAGGCAACCCCATTCCCACCTTCGTTATGAGGGGAGTATGGGTAAACGAAATTATTCCAGTAAGCGATGGAAAGCACTCAAGGATAGTTCTCAGTGACGGTGTTTCTTCGGTTACGGCAATGTGTTTTTCAAATTCACCGGAGTCGCTTTGTGTATATTCCGGCGATAAAGTTGACGTTCTCTTTAACCTTGATATAAACGAATGGCTTGGCAGAAAGAGCGTTCAGCTTATAGTCAAGGATATAAAGAGGACTGTCGGCGTAGCAGACGTTGCGCAAGAGGAGCGCGAGAGATTCCTTGAAATTTGGAACGGAGCTCCCATCATGCCCGACGAAAACGTTCTTCCGTCAAGAGAGGATTTCGTTGCCGTTTATCGATTTATTTTGGCATCGAGCCGTATCGGAGTCGATAGCTTTTCTCACAGAGAGCTTGTGATCCGTCTTGCTAAAGGGCCTGATGCGGTTGATATGAATTACGTTAAGCTGAAAATAATCATTAAGGTTTTTCAGGAGTTAAACGTATTGGGTATCGACGAATTCAAGGAAGAGAATTATAGATTCACGGTTCGTTATGCTCAAAAAACAAATCTGGAAAAATCAGGTTTGCTTAGAAGATTCAGAAACCAACAAAAGAAAGATTAGTTATTATTTTACGGTATACGTTTATGTATAAAGAATTACAACCATTACTGGACATCATAGGAAAAAACGAAAAAAGCTATAACATAGATAAAATTAAACGGGCTTTTGAATATTCTGCTGAGCTTCATGCCGGTCAGTTCAGGTTAAGCGGCGAGCCTTACATAAGCCATCCCGTAGCGGTGGCAATAATCGTTGCCGAGCTTGGACTTGATACCGATTCGATATGCGCGGCTCTTCTTCATGATACCGTTGAGGACTGTGCAGATAAAACAAATCTTGATATTTTATCAAAGATGTTCGGCTCTGAAGTTGCCATGCTCGTTGACGGCTTAACCAAAATTATTCAGGTTCAGGTTGCCGATAAAGAAGAAGCCCATATAGAAAATATTCGAAAAATGCTTCTTGCTATGAACCGTGATATTCGAGTTATTTTCATTAAGCTTTGCGACAGACTTCATAATATGAGAACTCTTGCTGCCAAAAAAGAGGACCGTCAGAGAGCAATTGCACTTGAAACGATGTATATTTATGCGCCTCTCGCTCACAGACTCGGTATTCAGAAAATTAAGCATGAGCTTGAAAATATAAGTCTTTATTATCTTGACAGAGTAGGATATGATGAGGTAAACGAGGCTATTGACAAAAAGTACGGCTTAAATATCGGATTTATAGAGGATGCAAAACAGATAATATTTGATAAGCTTGTTGAAAATCATATTAACTTTTCACTTGAAGGCAGAGTAAAATCGGTTTACAGTCTTTACAGAAAGATGTATGCTCAAAACAAGGAGTTTGATGAGATATACGATTTTTACGCTGTCAGGATTATAGTGAATACTGAGCTTGAGTGTTATACATCGCTCGGTCTTGTTCACGAGCTTTTTAAATCCGTTCCCGGAAGATTTAAGGACTATATTTCGACACCTAAACCCAACCTTTACCGTTCGCTTCATACGACGGTTATAGGCAGAAGCGGAATTCCTTTTGAGGTTCAGATCAGAACACGTCAAATGCATGAGGAAGCTGAATACGGTATTGCAGCGCATTGGAAATATAAGAGCGGAGAGCATTCGGATACCAATATGGACGAGAAGCTCCGATGGATTGCCAAGATTCTCGAATCGGATGAGAATACCAGAGATCCCGACGAGTTTATGCGCTCATTTAAAACCGATATTTTCCACGACGAAACATTCGTTTTCACTCCTAAGGGCGATGTTATTTCATTGCCGCTTGGCTCAACGGTAATAGATTTTGCATATGCTATTCACTCTGCTGTCGGAAATAAAATGATGGGAGCAAAGGTGAACGGAGTAATCGTTCCAATTGACAAGGT
Source organism: Oscillospiraceae bacterium (assembly GCA_015064665.1). The sequence goes on along the minus strand of SVRU01000003.1, from coordinate 30,659 downwards.
TCCTCAGAACGGTGATATTATCGAGATAATCACTTCGCAGTCTTCAAAGGGACCAAGTCGCGATTGGCTTAAAATCGTAAAAACAGGTGAAGCCAGGAGCAAAATCAGACAGTGGTTTAAGAAAGAGCGTCGTGCAGAAAATATCGTCGTCGGCAAAGCCGAGGTTGAAAGGGAAGTTAAAAGATACGGGAAAGCATGTTCGGAATCCGAACTTGATGAAATTGTTGCGCAGATTGCAAGACGAGTCGGCATAAACAACGCTGACGACTTTTATAATACTCTTGGATTCGGCGGAATATCTTTACAGCGTTTTATGCCGAAAATCAAGGAGGAGCTTGACAAACTTAACGTTGACGAAGAAAAAACGGCATCTGCGGAAGACGAGATCTCAAAAATCAAAATGGCTCAGCCGACACGGCATAGCCATAAGCACGGCGGAGTCGTTATTGACGGCGAGTCAGGATGTCACGTAAAATTTGCCAAATGCTGTAATCCTTTGCCTGGTGACAAAATCGTTGGTTTCGTTACGCGCGGATTTGGCGTATCTATACACAAAGCCGATTGCCCGAACGTCATATCTTCAAGACGGGTAGAGGACAATATCTCACGCTGGGTCGTTGCGGAATGGGAAAAACAGAGCTGTTCGTCATCTTCCGGTGAAACCTATGAGGCGATGCTTCAAATAAAGGCTGAGGATGGAATAGGCGTTATTGCGGCTATTTCGCTTGCTTTAGCTGATATGAAGGTTTCTATATCCCAGATCAATACGCAAGCGCTTAAAAGCGGTGAGGTTGTTATTAATCTCTTAATAGGATGTAAAAATACCTCACATTATTCATCGATCGTATCAAAGCTTCGTTCTATTTCTTCGGTTATATCGGTTACACGTGGCTTTACAAACTAAAAAAGGATTTTACTAAAATGATTGCTGTATTGCAAAGAATAAATAATGCAACGGTATATGCTGACGGTGTATTATCCGGCAGCGTTGGCAAGGGACTTTATATTTTGCTCGGTGTTGAACAAAACGATGAGAAGCTTGATGCAGAGCTTCTTAGCGAGAAAATATCAAAGCTTCGTATTTTCTGTGACGAAAATGATAAAATGAACCTGTCGGTGATGGATATTGACGGCGAAATTATTGTTGTTTCAAATTTTACTTTAAGCGCCAATTATTCGCATGGAAACCGTCCCGATTACTTTTCGGCTGCTGCCCCCGCTCTTGCAAACGAGCTGTATGAGTATTTTGTCAAGCTCGTTTCGGCTAAGGTTAAAAAAACTGCTACGGGTAAATTCGGAGCTGATATGCGGACGGAGATGTCAACTGACGGGCCCGTTACTATAGTAATGAATTCCAACGTCTTAAAGGGAGGCAAAAAATGATTCTCCATATAGATGGAAACATAAATAAATATTATGTTCAAACCCTCTGTATGATTTTTTTCCCCGGCTCAACCTTTGGTATAAATGAAGTGCGCGGCGAAGATATTCCCGAAGTTAAGGTGCACGTGTATTCAGACCGCGATAATTCTGTAACGGCATACGTTTCTATCGGTTTAAACGACAGAGTATGTGAGGCTACCGAAACTGTTTCGCTGGACCTTGAGATTGCGTTTGCAACTCACGAATGTATAGCTGTCGGACGGGCTATGTTCGCAGCAGGAAAGGAGCTTCTCGGTCATATTCCGCCATGGGGCATTCTGACAGGTATAAGACCTGCAAAGGTTGCGGGAACTCTTTTACAGAACGGAAAAGGAATTATAAAATCAAAGCGTATAATGAGGGATGAATATTTCTTAAATCCTCAGAAGGCTGCCCTTGCGGTTTCCGTTGCATCGAGTGAGCTAAAGTTGTTGAAGAAAATTCCGCGAAATACGGCTTCGCTATATATATCAATACCGTTTTGTCCATCGAGATGCTCCTACTGTAGCTTTGTATCATATACGACACCGAGACTGTTATCCCTCATTGACGAATACCTTGATGCCTTGATAGAAGAGCTTGAGGAAACGTTTGAAGTAATAAACAAAATCGGCACGCGTATTATCACAATTTACATTGGCGGCGGAACGCCTACGACGCTTTCTGCCGTACAGCTTGAAAAGCTTCTCGCTAAGATACGTGAGAATATAGACGTAAACGGACTTATAGAGTTTACTCTCGAAGCAGGAAGACCCGATACGATAACAGAAGAAAAGCTTAAAGTTGCCAAGGAATACGGCGTTACAAGAATAAGTGTAAATCCACAGACTATGAACGACGAAATATTAAAGGATATAGGCCGCAGGCATACCGTGGAGGATTTTTACAGGGCGTATGATATTGCAAAGAAAAGCGGAATAAGAGATATTAACGTTGATCTTATTGCCGGTCTTCCGAACGAGGATTTCAAGAGCTTTTCAGAGAGCATCGATAAAGTAATTGATCTTGCGCCCACCAATATAACCGTTCACACGTTTTGTGTCAAAAAAGCTTCCGACGCTTTAAAGAAGAATTCCGGAATATATTCAATAAACGTTACTGATGCAACGAAGGGTGTATCTTATTCACAATTAAAAACCAAATACGCAGGATATAAGCCGTATTATATGTATAGGCAAAAAAATACGGTAAGCAATCTTGAAAACGTCGGCTTTTCCATAGAAGGACACGAGGGTTATTATAATGTTCTTATGATGGAAGAAATTCATTCTATTTTTGCCGTTGGCGCAGGCGCGGTAACAAAGCTCGTTGAGTACAGGAAGACTGAGGACGGAGGCTCCAGAATTTCCCGTATTTTCAATCCGAAATATCCTTACGAATATCTTAGATATGCTGAAATGAAAAGAAACGGTCAGGATCCTAAAAACGTTAAAAAACAAATCTTTGATTTTTACGGTATAAGTGACTTTTCAGAAAATTCTGATGATTGATAGCCTCAATTGTAAACCAAAATCAAATATAATAAATTTTTAAATTCGCTAATATATTATGTTAGCGAATTTTTTTATGAGGTTATTAAGATGCAAAAAACAAACAGTTATGGTAAAAAGCTGATAAGCGGCGCCGTTTTACTTACGTTATCAGGACTTATGGTAAAAGTATTGGGGTTGTTTTATAAAATACCTCTTTCCTATATTCTCTCGGACGAGGGAATGAGTTATTTTAATTCCGCATATACGGTATATACCTTCTTTTATATTATATGTACAGCAGGTGTTCCAAAGGCGATATCTATACTCGTGTCCGAGGCGGATGGGGAAGGCGATATCTCGCGGGCAAACGCGATTTACAATACGTCATTTTTATTTTTTGCTGTCATAGGCTCGATTATCACCGTATTGTTTTTATTTCTGTCATTTACTATCTCGGATATAATAGGAAACAGTAAGGCGGCATTTGCAATGCTTGCTATTGCGCCATCTGTTGCCTTTACATGTTCGCAGGGCGTTATAAGAGGCTATTTTGCAGGCAAGCTTACCTTTGCTCACATTGCCGTTTCAGAGGCTATATCCGGTATTGCAAGGCTCGTGTTCGGTTTGTTATTGGCTTTTATTTCTTCAAGATGCGGTTTTGAATTGCCTGTTATTGCGGCTTTCACCGTTCTTGGAACTACAATTGGCTCGCTTTTAGGATTTGTGTATTTGTTTGTGTGTAAAAAAAGACTGGAAGAGCATTATAATATGAGGCAGAAAAGAAAATATATAGGATTAGATTTGAAAATTGCGAAGAAAATATTTGTCATTGCAATTCCCCTTACACTGACCAGTACAATTGGAAGTTTAAGCGGCATAATTGATCTCGGACTCATTATGAATCGATTAAACAGCGTTGGTTTTTCAGAGCTGCAATCGGGTATTATATACGGTAATTATACAACTCTTGTTATACCTATGCTGAATTTAGTTGCAACGCTTATAGCGCCTATTTCAACCGTTCTGCTTCCCGTTATATCAAAACCCGAAATTAAAACCGACCCTATATTGCTTACAGAAAGAATCAATTGCACAGTAAAAGCAACCTGCATAATTGCCGTTCCGGCTACGGTTCTTTTTATGTTTCGCGCGAAAGAGATATTAATCATTTTATTTGACGATTCAAGCGCCGTTATGGCAGCGTCTATGTTGTCTTGTTTATCCGTTGGTGTTTTGTTTATGTCACTGCTTGGTGTAGTGAATACTTCGCTTGAGGGAACGGGAAGCCGTAATGTTCCTCTTGTTTCTCTATTGATAGGCTCAATAGTTAAACTTGTTGTAAGCTATGTTCTTATAGGTACGGAAGACTTTGGTATTTTAGGCGCGCCGATAGGCACGGCGGTTTCTTATTTTATAAGTCTTGTTATCTCATCTATTTGTTTATATAAACATATTAGGGTCACAATTAAATATTTTTCGTTTCTTTCATTAAATACCGTAATATCTTTTGTCGCTTTGGTTGCTTGTTCCGTTGTAAGAGGCTTTATTTATTTGGAAAACATTTATACTTATATGATTGAACTTATAGTTTTTGCTCTTATATATATTCTCTTACAGTCTGTATTTAATTTAAAATATATAAAAGGATATTTGAAAATCGGCAAAATATACAAAATTTGACAATTACAGTTATTTATAAGGACGAAATTGTATATGTAGGGCATAAAAATACAATAATAAGTATTGCAATTATAGGAAAATATTGTTATAATATAAGTAACTTTAAATTGAAAGGAATTTTAAACCTATGAACAAGACAAATCTCGTTGATGTAGTTGCTGCAGAAACCGGTCTTACCAAGAAGGACGTAGATGCAGTTGTAAATGCTACGATTAATGCTATAGTTTCAGCACTTAAGGATGGCGACAAGGTTCAGCTTATCGGCTTCGGTACGTTTGAGGTTAAGGCTACCGCAGAAAGAGAAGGACGTAATCCTAAGACCGGCGAAACTATCAAGATTGCAGCTTCCAAGAAGGCTGTTTTCTCTGCATCGAAGGTACTTAAAGACGAAGTTAACGCTTAATTTTAATGCGCCTCGATAAATATTTAAAGGTTTCCAGACTTATTAAAAGACGTACGGTTGCAAACGAAGCGTGTGATTCCTTCAGAATTTCTGTAAACGGAAAACTTGCTAAGGCATCCTACGACGTAAAGCTTGGTGATGAAATAACCGTTCTTTTCGGACAGAAAAAGGTAACGGTTAAGGTTCTCGATATTCGGGAAACGACGAAAAAGTCAGAATCGTCGGGCATGTACGAGGTAATCTCTGAAACCGATGCATAACGAAAAAGAACAACGCATATTCTTTGAGTAAGAATATGCGTTGTTTTTTTGTTTTTGGAGGAAATATGGAAGTATGTGATAACAAGCAAACACTTGTACTTGAAGACCGTAAAAAGCTTGTAATTGACGGGATTATAAATGTAGAATGCTTTAATGACGACTACCTTGAATTAGAGTCAAATTCGGGAAGAATAGAAATTGAGGGAAGTTCACTGAAAATACAGGAATTGAGACAGGATACAGGTAAAATACTGATTACAGGTGACATAAGTGGTGTGTTTTACAGAGATAATAAAATGCAACGAAAGCATTTTGGAAAAATATTTAAATGAAATTTTTTACCGTTTATGAAATCTTTATCTCTATAATTCTTTCTGCAGCAACCGGTTTTTTATACGGCGGATTCTTTTGCGCGTCGGAAAATATATTGATATTCCTAAAAAAAATTATTTCGATTTTTCATATTTCAATCTCTGTGATTTCAAAAAAAGAAGAAAAGAGATTTCTCGAAAGAATTTTTGAATATCGAAAATTTAATTTAACGGTTATTGAAAGAACTGTTTTGGACTTTTTGTTTTTTACATTATTTGGTGTCGGATTTATTATTCTTTCCTATGTTACTCTTGACGGATATATAAGGCTTTATTTAATATTTTTAACTCTTCTGTTTTTTTTCATTTCCTGTAAATTTTTCAGAAAAATATTTGTGGTTGTATTTGATAGGATTTTGGGAATAATATATAATATATTTCTTCTATGTGTTTCCATAGCGTTATTTCCCCTATACAAACTATTAAAATTTATATTTAATTTTATTAAAAAGATTGCTCGGCCTATTAAAAGAATATGTATGTTAAAACGCTCAAACCGACTTGTTAAGAAGAAGCTTAAAAAAATATACGTATTATTAGAGTAGATTTGTATATCGGATAGTATTAAAAGGCGGATGTTTTGCTTATGAATGAAGAAAAGGATATGGCACCTTATTATTTTCATCAAGGAACGAATTTTTACGTTTATAATTATCTTGGGTGTAACCTGAAAAAAATTGACGGTAAATATGAATACACTTTTAGGACGTGGGCTCCTAATGCCGATAAGGTAGGATTGGTATCGGATTTTACAGATTGGGAAAATCCTATTTATTTTAACAAAATTACGAATAAAGGTGTTTGGGAGTGTAAATATATAAACTACAAATCCCTGTCGGGTAAAGCATATAAATTCTTAATTGAACGCGACGGAAGAAAAAATTACAAGGGCGACCCATATGCGCGATTTTCGCGCGGCGGCGCGGACGGAGCTTCTATAATATTTGAAGATAGCTTTTCATTTACGGATTCTGTTTGGATGAAAAAAAGAAGAAAGGATTTTTTTACGCAATCCTCGTCATATCTTTCAAAACCTTTGAATATTTACGAGATTCATTTCGGAAGCTTTATACGTCATGCGGATAACGAATATTTAACCTATAGAGAAATGGCAGATATCCTTGTGCCTTATATTAAATACATGGGGTATACGCACGTTGAATTTCTTCCATTGACGGAATATCCTTATGATGGCTCATGGGGATATCAGGTGTGCGGCTTTTATGCACCGACGTCAAGATACGGCACTCCTGACGATTTTAAATATCTTATTAACAAGTTGCATCTCAGTGGAATCGGTGTGATTCTTGATTGGGTGCCTGCTCATTTTCCCAAAGACAGCTGGGGGTTATATGAATTTGACGGTGCGCCGCTTTACGAGTATCAGGGTGAAGACAGAATTGAATCGGATACGTGGGGAACAAGATTTTTCGATTTGGGAAGAGAAGAGGTTCAATCTTTTTTAATATCTTCTGCAATGTTTTTTCTAAGAGAGTACCATATAGACGGCTTGCGAGTTGATGCAGTAGCCTCAATGCTTTATCTTGATTATGACAGAAAGCCGGGACATTGGATACCTAACAGCGACGGTGGGCGTGAAAATCTTGAAGCGATTGCATTTTTCAAAAAGCTGAATACTGCCGTGTATTCCGAATTTTCCGACGTATTGATGATTGCAGAGGAATCGGGATCGTTTGGCGGTGTAACAAAGCCTGTCTGTTGCGGCGGACTCGGTTTTGCTTTAAAATGGAATATGGGTTTTGCAAATGATTTATACGATTATTTATCTTGTGATCCTTTTTTCAGAAAATATAAACATAAAGCATTAAATTTCCCGATTCTATACGCATTTTCAGAAAATTATATTTTACCCGTATCTCACGATGAAGTTGTGCATGGAAAATTATCATTAATAGATAAAATGTTCGGAGGTTATGAGGACAAGTTTCGCCAGATGCGCTCGTTTCTTCTTATGCTAATGACCTATCCGGGAAAAAAGCTTCTTTTTATGGGCACGGAATTTGCGCAATTCAGAGAATGGGATTTTGAAAATTCTCTCGAGTGGTTTATGCTTGATTATCCCTCTCACCGCAAAATCCGTGATTATACGAGGGCGTTGAATTATTTTTATCTTGAACGGCCTGAGCTTTGGGAATGCGATTTTGACAGTGAAGGTTTTGAATGGATTTTGCCCGATGCTAAAGAGATAAACACGATTGCGTATAAAAGATTTGATAAAAAACGGAATTCTATAACGGTGATTATAAATTTTTCGGGCTCTTTGCAGAGCGTTGATCTTGAATACGAGGTTGATGTAATGTTTTCAACGGGTGAAGGCGTAGAAACGGAAAAAATTCAAGAAGGCAAAATACGCGTTTTTCTTAAAGCGTTTTCGGGCGCTGTTTTTAAAACTAAAGAAAAAAATATTAAAATTAAGTTATGAGGTGATTGATATTTACTGCAAAAAAGAGTGTATCGCCATGCTTTTGGCTGGCGGACAAGGCTCGCGTCTGTATGAGCTGACAAAGGAAACCGCAAAACCTGCGGTTTGCTTTGGCGGGAAATATAAGATAATTGATTTTCCGCTTTCTAATTGTATTAATTCCGGAATAGATACCGTAGGCGTTCTTACGCAATATCAACCTCTTGCACTCAACGAGTACATAGGAAACGGTGCTCCTTGGGATTTAGACCGCTCGCGCGGTGGATTGTCTGTTTTGCCACCCTATCAAGGAAACAGAAAATCAGATTGGTATAAAGGAACGGCAAATGCAATATATCAAAATATAGATTTCATAAAACAATATGATCCGAATTACGTTTTAATATTATCGGGTGACCATATTTACAGAATGGACTATTTCGAAATGCTTAAACACCATAAGAAGAACGGTGCGGTCTGTACCGTTGCAACGATTTCCGTTCCGTATGAGGAAGCCTCAAGATTTGGAATATGCAACACTTTATCATCAGGCGAAATATACGAATTTGAAGAAAAGCCGTCTAATCCAAAGAATAATCAGGCTTCAATGGGAATCTATATATTTAACACTGACGTTCTTATTAAATATCTTGAAGAGGACGAAAAGGATGAGAAAAGCTCCAACGATTTTGGAAAGAATATAATACCAAATCTTTTAAATTGTGGGGAAAGATTATTTTCATATAGATTCGATGGATACTGGAAGGACGTTGGAACTATATCATCACTTTGGGAGTCCAATATGGATCTTATAGGTGATAATCCGAAAATAAATCTTAATGATAAAAATTCAAGAATATTTTCAAAAAATATTGCTCGTCCGCCTCAATACGTAGGTAAGGATTCCGTAATAATAAATTCTCTTATTTCCGAGGGGTGCAGAATTTTCGGAAGGATTGAAAATTCGGTTCTGTCGGGAGGGGTAGTAATCAAAGAGGGCGCAGTTGTTTGTGATTCGGTTATAATGGAAGACGTGGTCGTTGAAAATGGCGCGAGTGTTTACCATGCTATTGTTGATTCGGATTCGGTAATCAGTGCGAATTCAGTAGTAGGAGAAAAGGATGCCACAAGCGAAAACATCGAGGTTGTTGCGAGGGGATCAAAGATATTTCAATATGCAAAAGAGAGGAGATTGTGATGGCAGATGGAGTTGCGGGAATAATATTTTCCAGTCTTAACAATAATACTTTATCCCGTCTGACGCACGACCGTACCGTAGCAGCGATTCCGTTTGCGTGCAGATACCGACTTGTTGATTTTTGTTTATCAAATATGGTTAATGCCGATATTTCAAATATAAATATTATTGTCAATTACAATTATCGATCTCTTCTTGAGCATATCGGAAGCGGAAAGGATTGGGACCTTGCAAGACGAGCGGGAGGAATAAACGTTATATCTCCGTATCAGACGGCGCATTCGGGTAACGTTAAGGTTTTTTCAAATCACATGGAAGCTTTAAAAAATATGAAGGAGTATATAGACGAATTTAAAGAAGAGTACGTAATTATGACGGATTCCGATTACGTATTAAGTATAAATTTTAATGAAATAATAAAATACCATATAAAAAACGAGGCAGATATAACTTTCGTCACGAAACTTGTATCTCCCTCATTTACGTCAAAAACACCTAAAATGATGATTATGTCGGTCGGAGGCAGGATAACCGATATATCAATGAATTCGTCTTATAATTTAAATAATCCCGAGCTTTCGCTTAATATATTCATTATGAAAACCGAGAGGCTTAGAAAAATAATTGAATCTGCAAATTCATATTCGCAAAACAGTCTGACATCGGTGTTTTTATCAAGCTTTAAGCGCGAAAATTACAGAACCTACTGTTATAGCGGGTTCGTTGCATCTGTTTCAAGCTTTCTTGATTATTACAGATATTCGATTGAACTCGCGAAGGACGAAAATGCGCGAGCATCTCTTCTTGGGCAAAAGGATCTACCCGTATTTACAAGAGTATATAATTCCTCGCCAACTCTTTATAAATCGGATGCTGTGGTCAGAAATTCTATGTTAGCAGATGAATGCGTTATTGAAGGTACGGTTATTGACTCAATGATTTTTCGCGGCGTACACGTTGAAAAAGGTGCGGTGGTTAAAAACTCTATTCTGTTTCATGGGACCAGAGTCGGAAAGGACGCCGAGGTAAATTGTATTGTTACTGACAAAGACGTTTATATAACAGACGGGGTTAAGCTGTCAGGAAACAAAAATATGCCGTTTTATATTCAGAAAAACAGGAAAGTTTAGGTTTTAAAATGAAGGTTTTATTTGTTACAAGCGAAGCGGAGCCGTTTGCTGTAAGCGGCGGACTTGGGGATGTAATGGGGGCGTTGCCGACGGCAATCGCAAAGAGCGAAGAGCTATCGGGCTGTGAGGTAATTATGCCTCTTTATAAAAGCACGAGAGAGAACTACGGTGATTTGCTTGAAAAGGTATGTGATATTTCTTTTTATTTGGGGTGGCGTAAAACCGGCGCGTCGATTTTTAAAATCAAAAAAAATAACGTTGATTATCTTTTTGTTGAAAATCACGTGTATTTTGACAGAGAAATGCTATACGGTGAATTCGACGACGGCGAAAGATTCGCATTTTTTTCAACGGCTGTCATTGAATATATAATTTTCTCAGAATCAGCGCCCGACGTTTTACATGCGAACGATTGGCAAACCGCGCTTACGGTTATCTATCTTAAAACAAAGTACAAAAGCAATGAAAAATTGTCAAATATTAAAACGGTATACACTATTCATAATATTGAATATCAAGGAAAGTACGATTTGACGATTCTCGGTGATATTTTTGCGCTTGATGACGAGTATCTGGAAGTTGTTGAGTACGACGGTTGCATAAACCTTACGAAAGGCGCAATTATTTGCGCAGATAGGATCAGCACTGTGAGTCCTAATTACGCAAACGAATTAAAATATGATTTTTTCTCCTACGGATTAGCCGATATAGTCGTAAAATCCGAAAACAAGCTCAAGGGTGTTTTGAACGGTATTGATTATTCTTTGTTTTCGCCTGAAGCAGATGCGGATATATATTTTCCGTATACGAGGAGAGGTGTAAAAAGCGGTAAGGCAAAAAACAAAAAAGCATTGCAGCGCGAGCTTGGACTTTCCGAGAATAGTGCAACACCGCTTGCGATCATGATATGCAGACTTGCTGACGGTAAGGGCATTGATCTTGTATTGTGTATTATAGAAGAGCTTTTGGCTGAGAATCTTCAATTCGTAATTCTCGGCGTTGGTGAGGAAAAATACGAAAGCGCTTTTTTAAATCTTGAAAAAAAACATAAAAATTTTAAAGCGCTAATAAGGTTTGACAGAAAACTTTCGAAAAAGCTTTATGCGGCGGCGGATATATTCTTAATGCCATCAAAGAGTGAACCGTGCGGACTTGCTCAAATGATAGCCTGTTCCTACGGCACTATTCCCATTGTACGTGCGGTAGGGGGGCTATACGACACAATCAGACCGTATGGCTCTGAAAATGCAAACGGATTTGTTTTTAAAAGTTATAATGCGCACGAGCTTTTATACACAGTCAGGGAAGCCTTAAATATTTATTGTGACAGTGAAAAATGGTTAAGCCTTGTTAAATCCGCAATTAAGAGCGACTTTTCTTGGAATAATTCTGCATTAGAATATGTCGAGATTTATAACGAATTGATGATTGGAAAAAATAAAGAATGATAAAACAAACAAATGCGCAATTCGGCGAGAAAGTAAAAATAAGCAAAAAAGAATTGAAGGCTAAAATTGAATCAAAGCTCGTTTTACGAGGGGCGGTAAATCCCAAGGAAGCAAACGACGAAGATCTGTATCAAGCAATAGTTTATTCACTGAAGGATATAATGATATCATATAGAGATAGCTTTAAAAAGAGAGCGAAAGCTTCGGGAGCGAAAAAAATATGTTATCTTTGTATGGAATTTTTGGTTGGATGTTCATTGCGAAACGTATCGGTCAATCTTGGCGTGTATGATGACTTGTGCGAAATTTTAAAGGAATATAATACGGATTTTGAGCGCATATATTCTTGTGAAGCGGATCCGGGTCTTGGAAACGGCGGACTTGGAAGACTTGCGGCGTGTTTTATGGATTCGCTTACGGCACTTGACTATTCTGCAAACGGATATTCTTTGCTATATGAAGCGGGTTTGTTTCGCCAGAAAATCATTGACGGCGAACAGATTGAGATTCCTGATTATTGGTTTGATTCGGGCGAGGGGTGGCTTGTTCCGCATCCGGAAAACAGCGTTATAATACGTCTTGGCGGCAGAATAGAAGAAAGGTGGGAAAATGGGGCGCTTAAAATATTGCACACCGAATACGATGAGGTTAAAGCGATACCGTACGATCTTTTGATTGCCGGAACAAAAACAAATGCCGTAAATAAAATAAGACTTTGGCGAGCAAAACAAAGTCAATCGTCGGGTATATATGATAATTTGTCACAAACGTCATATATCAGGAATCTATCCGAGAATAACAGCGCTGAAATAATAACAAAGCAGCTTTATCCAAAAGATGATTTCGACGAAGGTAAGCTTCTTCGATTGACTCAGCAATATTTTCTTGTTTCGGCAACATTGCAAAGCATAATAAGCGATTATTTTGCGGAATACGGTTCTTTGCGTGATTTTGAAGAGAAGATAGCAATTCATATTAACGATACCCATCCCGCGCTTTGTATTCCGGAATTAATGCGAATTCTGATGGATATATATTCGTATAGTTGGGATGAGGCTTGGAGCATTGTTGTGAAATCGGTTTCATATACAAATCATACCGTTTTGCCCGAAGCACTTGAGTGTTGGAGGAATGATTTGTTTAGTATAAAACTTCCTCGCATATTTTCGATAATTAACGAAATAAATAGAAAATTCACGGCAGATTTGTGGAACTTGTATCCGGGAGACTGGGACAGAATTTCAAGAATGTCTATTGTTGCTTATAATCAGGTGAGAATGGCAAATCTTTCGATTGTAGGTGCTCATACAGTAAACGGAGTGTCAAAGCTGCACAGCGAAATACTCAAAAAGACGGTTTTTCACGATTTTTACAAAATGACTCCTTGGAAATTTACAAACGTAACTAACGGAGTTGTTCACCGTAGGTGGCTCGTTTATTCAAATCCGATTCTTTCCGCCTTTCTTGATGAACTGATAGGAGAATCATATCGAGAGGACGCAAACAGGCTTATTGAACTTGAAAAATTCAAGGATGATTTATCGGTTATAAATAAAATTAACGAAATAAAACAAAAGAATAAAATTAGATTTTCAAACTATGCTTTAGATAAAACGGGCAAAAAAATCGATCCTGACTCAATTTTTGACGTTCAGATAAAAAGAATGCATGAATACAAGCGTCAGCTTTTAAATGTTTTAAAGATTATAGCCATATATAACGATGTTCTTGAAAATCCAAACAAGTCTTTTTTGCCTCAAACATTTATTTTTGGATGTAAAGCGGCTCCGGGTTATCAGATGGCAAAAAAAATAATAAAGCTCATATGGTTTTTATCAGAGGAGCTTGAGAAAAATCCAAAAACGCGCGATATAATAAAGGTTCTTTTTGTAGAGGATTATAACGTTTCTCTTGCGGAGAAGCTTATTCCTGCCGCCGACGTTTCAGAGCAAATTTCACTTGCAGGTAAGGAGGCAAGCGGAACAGGATGTATGAAGCTTATGCTGAATGGCGCGTTGACGCTTGGAACGCTTGACGGCGCAAACGTTGAAATTTTGGAGGCGGTAGGCAAGGATAACATTTATATATTCGGACTTAATGCGAGCGAGGTAGACGAACTTTGGAAAAGAGGATATGAGTCGAGAAATTATTATTACTCTTCAAAAGTTCTAAAATCTGCGGTAGATATGCTTGGCAATCCCATAGCATCGCAAGATTTTTCTGGTATTGCCGATTATTTGCTTAACGGCAGCTTTGGAGTTGCAGACCCGTTTATGTGTCTTGCTGATTTTGATGCATATATGTTCGCATATCAAACCGTGTTGTCTGATTACAAAAACAGAGAAGAATGGTCAAAAAAATCGCTTATTAATATAGCTCGCAGCGGTGTTTTTGCGTCTGATAATACAGTAAAAAAATATGCCGAGGAAATTTGGCATGCAAAACCGGTAAATAAATATAATTAATGGGATAGAATGGAAAATAACAGATTTAGATTATCTGATATGGACTTTTTAAGCTTGGTTGGAAAAATAGTATATTATCATAATAACGTAAGAAGCGAATCTTCGGCTTTTGAAATAGATGAGAAAGCAAGAATAGAAGTATGTATGCCCCGAATTATCGGGGCATACGGTGTTAGACTGATTTTTTATGATGAAAATAGGCGGGAGGAGCTTTTTTCACTCGCTTTGAGCTGGTCGGACCTGGAGCATGGTTTCGACGTTTATAATTCGTATATTCCAATTAAAAAAATATTAACAGGATTATGTTATTTTAGTATTGAAATTTCTTCGGTTTTTGGTATAATATATCTATATAATAATAACGGAATCTTAAGATTTTCTAAAAAAATACAAGAGCCATCGTTTCAGTTATCGGTATCTGATTTTGAATTTGATAATACTTCATCATATCTTGGCGGAGTAATCTATCATATTTTCGTGGATAGATTTTATAGAGGTAACTTTCGTAAAAGTTTTGTTCAATCCGAAAAACTCTTAAATTGGGGAGCCGAAATACCCGAGTATCCGCGATATGCCGGAGAGCCTATTAAAAACGATTATTTTTATGGAGGAACACTTTTCGGAATTGAAGATAAGCTTGAATATATAAAATCTCTAGGGGTTAATATTATATATCTCAGCCCTATATTTAAATCCCCCTCAAACCATAAATACGATACGTCGGATTATATGGAGGTAGACGAAGCGTTTGGTGGTGATGAAGCCTTAAAATCTCTCATAGCAAAAGCGAGAGAGCATGGAATTTTCATTCTTCTTGACGGAGTCTTTAACCACACCGGCGATGATAGCGTATATTTTAACAAATACGGCAGATTTGAAAGCGTCGGCGCTTATGAATCGCCCGAGTCTGAATATTATTCTTGGTATGAATTTAAGAAGTATCCCGACGATTACGTTTGCTGGTGGGGAATTAAGATACTTCCGAGAATTAATCCGGACGTACGCGACTGCGGTGATTATTTTCTTTCCGACGGCGGAGTCATAGATAAATATTCCAAAATGGGAATAGCCGGATTCAGACTCGATGTTGCAGACGAGTTGTCTGATGCATTTATCTCCTCTGTCAAAAGACGGCTCTGCACCAACAACGGCAGGTCAATTCTATACGGCGAGGTATGGGAGGACGGTTCGAATAAAATTGCCTACGGAGTGCGAAAAAAATATTATTTAGGTAAAGAGCTTGACGGCGTTATGAATTATCCTATTCGCTCGGGAATTATATCCTATCTGCGCTATGGCAAAACAGAGCCTTTGCGCTACGCGCTTTCTGAAATAATATTCAATTCTCCAAAGCGAATACGAGATATGCAGATGAATCTTCTCGGCTCACATGATACATTGAGGATATTGACTGCTCTTGGTGGAGAAGAACCGCATGGAAAAAATAATGAATATTTAAGACAAAAACGCATGAGTTCTTCGGAGTACGAAAAGGGAAAGGCACTTTTGCTATCGGCGTATACCGTATTGGCGACGCTTCCCGGAATTCCCTGTATATATTACGGCGACGAGGTCGGTTGTGAAGGATATTCCGATCCTTTTAACAGGAGAACGTTCCCGTGGGGCATGGAAAACTTCGAGATTCTTGACTATTATAAAAAGTTAGGTAAAATCAGACGTCAGAATTCGGTATATAAAGACGGTGGATATAAACTTTTATATCTTGATTCTTCATTTTTGATTTTTTCAAGATTTAACAAAAAAAGCTTGTTTTTAACCGTTGTGAACAACGGCGATAAAGACGTTAATATTAGGTTTTCCAAAGAAGCAACCGATCTTTTATCGGGTTGTAAAGAAGAGCTTTTTGAGATAAAAAAAACAACTTCAAAGATATTTAAGACAAGTAAAAACAGTTTTATAGAGCTAATAAATTGAAAGGATATGCCGATTATTATACGGCAGAAAAAACAATGGTATTCACTTTGATTGGTATGCCCGGTTCGGGAAAATCCTGTATGTCCCGCGCTTTGAGCAATAAGATTGAAATTAAAACGGTTGATTCCGACAGACTTATAGAAGAAAGAATCGGGAAAAAACTTTGCGAAATTATAGCCGAGGACGGAAACGAAGCCTTCAAGAAGATTGAAGAGGACACTCTTATGAGTATAGAGGATGCCGATCTTCTTCTTGCTACGGGAGGCAGCGCAATATACAGTGACAAGGCAATGCTGCATTTAAAAAATGTCGGTAAGCTTATATATCTTTACGTTAGCTTTGATACGATGATAAAAAGAATCGGTGATTATAAATCAAGGGGAATAGTTATGCGCGCCGATCAGACAATAAAAGATCTTTACGATGAAAGAACGGCGCTTTATGAAAAATATGCCGATTATACCGTAAATTGTGACGGTACGGATTATCCGAAATATCGAAAGAATTTGCTTGATATAATTCAAAAAGAGATGAATTTATAATCATTCTTTTTGCCTACGGAAAGCAGCACGGGTTTTGCCGTGCTGCTTTTTACGAATATATTAAAGATATATTTTTCAGCCTTTTATAGAATTCGTCTATTTCTTGAATCTTGTTAAGGTACGAAAGGCTTATTCTTACCGTTCCGATCTCGAGCGTGCCTATACTTTCGTGCGCAAGCGGGGCGCAATGAAGACCGCTTCTGGTACAAATTCCTACCTTGTCGAATTCTGCTGAAATTATTTGCGCGGGGGTATTTGTGAAGTTAAAGGATATCACGCCGTTTCCGTATTCGTATAAAACCGTGTTTTTGAAAGAACGTATAACGTCCGCAAGTCTTTCCGTAAGATATGATATTTTTTTCTCAATCTCGTCTATGCCGATTTTCTCTATATAATCAATTCCGGCAAGAAGAGAAATAATCGCGGGCGAAGAGACTGTTCCTGCTTCGAACCTTTCGGGCAGAAAGGATGGCATTAAGGGATTTCTTGAGTCGTTTCCGCTGCCCCCTTCAAAAATGGTATCTCTTTGCATTTCATCCATAAAAATACAGAATCCCGCACCTTGAATTCCGAACAAAGCTTTGTGCGCGGGTGCGCATATAACGTCGCACGAAGTTTTTTCTAAGTCAATTTTTTTATGACCGATTAACTGTGAAGCATCGGTTATCAAAGTCAGGCCGTGTTTGCGTGAAATATCCGAAAGCAATCCGAGATTTATTTCACGCCCGATAACGTTGGATGAGAGGCTTGATATGATATATTTTGTTTTCGGCGTTATTTTTGCCTCAATATCCGATTTAATATCTCCCGATGATGTGAACGTGGAATACTCAACTCCGATTTTGTTTTTCAGCGCGTATATCGGTCGCAGAACGGAATTATGCTCGACGTCTGAAATTAAAACATGAGTATTGGGTTTTACAGTTGTTTTAATTGCAAGATTTAATGCGTGCGTTGCATTTTGGGTAAACACAATGCTTTCGGGTGAGTCGATTCCCAAAAAGTTTGCAAGCTTTTCTCTGGTCTCATATATTTTTTCGCTTGTTCTGATAGATAATTTATGCGAGCTTCTTCCCGGATTGCCGCAGTAATGCTTAAGACAGTCTGAAACCGTGTTAAGTACGCATTTTGGTTTCGGAAACGTTGTTGCAGCATTGTCAAAATATATCATATATCCGAAATTACGGAATAATCTATTCCTTTTTTCTTCAGTATGGCTACGGCATCGTATAGATAATTTCTGTCTGTTTTTATGCCGTAAGTACAGCCTTTTTCGCTGTTTTGGGTACTGTTTTTTATCAGAGTGGCTTTAATATTATTTCGCTCTAACAGTTTTTTTGCTTTTATAGCATAGGTGACGGAGCTTAAAGATATAATTATGGTATTCAAGCCTTAACTCCTCCTTGAGCCTGCTTTATGACAGGCAAAATGCAATTTAATTGCAATATCAGTTTATGATAAAATATATTTATAGTTACAGCGTAAAAAATACTTAAAAACACTAGACAATTTGATTTAATTGTGATATACTAAAGTGTAAAAGATAATTTGGAGATGCTATGGAAGTATTTAGCTTCTGTCCGAGAGATTATTTTGGGTCGAATACTCACATAATTTTTTCCGGTAATGAGTGCGCGGTTGTAGATCCTTCAATGAATTATTCCGGATTTGCGGGTTTTATAGCCGAGCGCGGAGCTGATTTGAAGTATATTATACTCACTCACGCTCATTTTGACCATATATTCGAGATTGACAGCTGGGCTTCATCAACGCATGCAACCGTTCTTGTCGGCGCCGGTGATGCAGAGATGCTTTCTGATTCGAGTCTAAATTGTTACAGGACTTTTCTCGGCAAGGATTTTGGGTATTTCGGTCAGTACGTTGCTGTAACCGAATCGGATTCCTTTTCTCTCGGAGATAATCGGATTGAATTTATTGAAACTCCGGGACATACTCCCGGTGGCATATCGATTACCGTTTCCGACCGCGTTTTTGTTGGTGATACCGTTTTTGCGGACGGCGGATTCGGCAGATGCGATTTGCCGGGCGGCGATTTTTACAAGTTGAAAAAATCAATTAAAAAACTTATTTCTCTGCCTGACGGTACAAGGGTTTACTGCGGCCACGGAAGAGAAACAACGGTTAAAGAAATAAAAAATAACTTTATATAGAAAAGGCAAAAACATGGAAGAAGTAAAGAGTAATTTCATTCATGATATTATTGACAAGGACCTTGAAGAGAATCCTTTGTTGAAGATTCACACCCGTTTTCCGCCCGAGCCTAACGGATATTTGCATATCGGTTCGGCAAAAGCAATATGGATAAATACCATGACGGCAAAAAAATACGGCGGTCTTTTTAATCTCAGATACGATGATACCAATCCCGCAAAAGAGGATAATGAATACGTCGAGAGCATATACGAGGATCTCAAATGGCTTGGCTGCGAGCCAAGCGGAGGCGTTTTTTACGGATCCGACTATTTTGATAAATGCTACGAATATGCCGTAAAGCTTATCAAGGACGGTAAGGCATACGTATGTGATTTGAATGCGGACGAGCTTCGCGAATACAGAGGAACACTTACCGTTCCGGGAAAAAACAGCCCTTACAGAGACAGAAGCGTTGAGGAGAACCTTGAGCTTTTTGAAAGAATGAAAAACGGTGAATTTGCCGACGGTGCAAAAACGCTTCGCGCCAAGATTGATATGGCGTCTTCGAATATGAATTTGCGTGACCCTGCAATTTACAGAATAGTTCATACTGATCATCACAGACAGGGTAATAAATGGTGTATATATCCGCTTTACGATTATGCTCACCCAATTCAAGATGCTCTTGAGGGAATAACGCATTCGCTTTGTTCGATTGAATTCGAAAATCACCGTCCGCTTTACGAGTGGGTCGTTGATAATATCGGATTCGAAAACAAGCCTAAGCAGCGTGAATTTGCGCGTCTTAACGTAACGCATACGGTTATGTCCAAGAGATATTTGCGACAGCTTGTTGAAACCGGTCTTGTTGACGGTTGGGATGACCCCAGAATGCCTACTCTTTGCGGACTTCGCAGACGTGGATATACACCGAGCGCGATTTTTGATTTTGTTTCGCGTGCAGGTGTTGCAAAGGCTTACAGCGTAGTTGATTACGAGCTTCTTGAACATTGCATCAGAGAGGAGCTTAATGCGACTGCACAGCGCAGAATTGCCATTTTACATCCGATAAAGGTCGTTGTCACCAACTATCCCGAGGATAAAGTCGAATACTTTACGGTATCTAATAATCCCAGTGATGAAAATGCAGGCGTACGTGAGGTTGCGTTCACACGCGAGCTTTATATTGACAGAGATGATTTTGCCGAGGTTCCTCCGCCTAAATTTTTCCGTATGAAGCCCGACGGTGAGGTTCGTCTCATGGGCGCATATATAGTTAAATGTAACGAGATTATTAAGGACGCTGACGGTAACGTCGTTGAAATTCATTGTACGGCTGACCTTGAAACTCGAAACGGTAACCCGATTGACGGCAGAAAGGTAAAGGGAACGATTCATTGGCTTTCATCAACCAACTGTATTGATGCCGACGTCATGCTTTACGATTTTCTCTTTGATATCGAGAATACGTCTGATATTCCCGAAGGAAAAACCTTTGACGATTACCTCAACCGCGATTCAGTTACAAAAATTTCCGGAGCAAAGGTTGAGCCTTCACTTGCGGATGCTGAGCCCCTTGAAAAATTCCAGTTCGTAAGATGCGGATATTTTGTCAAGGACACGAAAAATGAAAACACGTTTAACAGGATAGTTGGCTTAAAAGACAGCTTCCCGAAGCAGAAATAAAATTTATAGGGCTGTCCCAAATTTCAGATTTGAGGCAGCCTATGTTTATAGCTTGATATGAATTTAAAATCTATTAAAGACCGTGCATTGTTTTACTTGTCTGCGCCAAAATGTGTTGGTTGCAAAAAACGGCTTTCTTACGAAGAGTCTGCCTTGTGTGCCGAGTGCTACGGTGAATATCTTGAAATTAAGAAAAGAAATTGTTCTCTTTGTGCAAAAACGCTTGAGTACTGCTCATGCTCAAACAGTTATCTTGAAAGTCATTACGTGAGAAAAGTAATTAAGGTTTTCAGATATGTTCAAAAGGATAATTTGCCTTCAAATAATTTGATATACAGTCTGAAAAGAGATAACAGAAAAGACGTTGTTGAATTTTTGACCGAAGAGTTATACCGAGCATTAAATAATTCGCTTGAAAATATTGAGTCCTGTGTTTTCGTAAACGTTCCGAGAAGGAGAAATGAGAAATTGCGTTACGGGCTCGATCATGCTGAAGTGTTAGCAAAAAATCTCGCTAAAAGGTTTTCTGCTGAATATTATCAACCGATTGTTTCCAAATCAAAGAAACCGCAAAAGAAAACAGTTGGCGAGGAAAGAATAAAAAACGCGCGTTTTGAGCTTAAACGGAGCGCAAAGGACCTGAATGGTAAAACGGTGATTATTGTTGATGATATTATTACAACCGGTGCATCAATGGGAGCTTGCGCCATGTTAATACGTTCACTTGGAACAAAGAAAATCATTGGTGCCGCGCTTTCCATCGCTTATAAAGACAGTTTTATTCCTTTTGATACCGAAGATCGCTTTTATAAAACAAAAAAATAATCAGCCGAAATTTTCGGCTGATTATTTTTTTATCGGTAGGATTAGTATCCAACCTTTTCCCAGCACTCGAACGGAGCTGCAAGCTCTTCGGAGATATAAACCTGAGTCTTCTTGGTCTGAAGCATGGTTGAGGGAAGGTAAGGAGTGATAGGACCGTGTGTGCAAAGACGGCTTGTCATTCTCTGCCATGAAGAGAAGGTGCCGCAGGTTGCAAGCGCGTGAACCTCGATTCTTTCCTTAGCGCGCATTACGTCAAGAGGACCGATTGTTGCAGCACAGGGAGGAACGTTTGCAATATCACCGGACTGACCGAACGTACCGTTAAGAGAGTTCTGCATAATGGTCATGGGGTGGAGCTTAACTATCTGAGCAGGCTGGTTGAGCCACTCTTCAATGTCGCCTGAGCCGATGAACTCGGGAATGGGGTCGACGAATGCCATGTGGCCTGCCCATCCGGGAGAGGTGGAAGCGATATCAGCACCGGTACCCTCGGTTATATCATCGATGATCTTGGAGTAATCCTTGATGTTAGCGTTGGTGGGGAAGTGAACGTTCTCCATAGGCATACGAAGCTTCTCGTCGATCTGATAGTAGAGATACTTGATCATAGAATGAGCAAAGCCTGCTTCGTAGGTGATAGGAGCGATATTACCGTCCTGATCTGCCCATTCGTCCTCAGCAACGAGGTGAACCTTTGAACAGTCAACCTTGAAGTAGTTGATGAGCTGTGCAAGGGGAATGTAGGTGTCGGGCTCGGGATTGCCGAGAATCATGGTAAATGACTTACCTGCCTCGGATGCCGCCTTAAGACGAGTGAAGAGGGTAGAGATGAGAACGGGGTGAGGGTTCATCATAACCTTAACCTCAAACTCGGGGTGCCACCAATCTTCGCGCTTTTCGAGATCCTTGCCGCTAAGGCTGCGAACGTACTCGCAAACCTTCTTGTCCTTAAAAGGAACAAAGTCAGCCGGCATAAAATCAAATTTTGTTGCGGGATCTGTAATGAAACTCATTTGTTTTTTCTCCTTTATATAAAATTATGTTATATTAATTTTCCGTTAAGATAAACTGACTTAACGTTAAATTCGGGGTCAACGAGCAAAAGGTCAGCCTTTGCTCCAACCTTGATAACACCTCTGTCGGTAAGTCCGAGTGCTCTCGCGGGGTTCGTTGAAGCATACTTAAATACTTGGCAAAGAGACGCGCCAGTATGAATCATCATATTGCGGCAGGAACCGTCAAGTATCATTTTGCTTCCCGCAATCTCGCCGGTGAAGTCAAAGTTAATGTCGTAAGCGCCCTCATAGAGATCGCCGTCGGGAATAGGACCGTGATCAACGTAAGCGTCGGAGATAAGTATTATTCTGTCGTCGCCTTTAATTTTCTTAACCATTCTGATAAGATAGGGTGCAACGTGAATACCAACGTGATCGCAGATAAGCTCGGTATACACGCAGTCGTTATAAAGTGCAGTTTCGTCAACGCAAGCGGTTCTGCATTCGGGGTATCTGTTGATAGTTCCGGTTGCGTTCATATGGTGCGTTGCAAGGCAAAGACCGTAAGGGAAGAGCTTTTCGATATCAGCAGGCTCAGCTTCGCTGTGTCCGACAGAGAAGCGAAGGTTAGGATCTATTGCCTTTGCATCCTTGACAAACTCTTCAATGTTTTCTCTTTCCGGCGCAACAACGTAAACCTTAGCAAAGCCCTTAAGCGCCTCAAGAAGAGGAATATAATCTTCCTTTTTAATATCTCCGCGCCAAGGATTGTTTTCTCTGTTACAGCCAAACTTCGGGTTCATATAGGGAGCTTCCATATAAAGACCGAAAATGTTATCGGCCTCGCCGGAATTCTGTGCTTCCTTGATTTTCTCGGCTTGAGCTATAAGCTCATCTCGCGTACTGCTGAAATAAAGAGCGGGAAGAACGGTGGTTATACCGTGAGAGAGCAGCTTTTTTGCAACTCCTACCGGATCGTCGTTGAAAAATACGTCACCGTCTGCATGTGTATGGATATCAACAAGACCGGGACCTGTATAAGCTCCCTTTGCATCTATAATTTCCATTCCCTCGGTGGATATTTTCTTTCCGAAATCAACGATAATGCCGTCTTCGATAACTATCGTTCCGTTGGGAATAAGATATTCGGGGAGAACGATTGCGGTATTGATTATAGCGGTTTTCATATTTAATTCTCCTTATATATTTGTGCAGGATTTTTTGTACTGAGAAGGGGTCATTCCCGTGTATTTTTTAAATACCGATGAAAAGTAGTGCGAATTCGTAAACATAAGCATCTCGGATATTTCGGAGAAATTATTCGGCGTTTCTCTTATAAGCCTTTTCGCCTCGTTTATTTTCATCATCGTGAAATAATTCATAACCGAATATCCTGACACTTTAGAAAAATATTTCGATATATAAGTTTTACCGAAGGAAAGCTCTCGGCTTAATTCCGACATGGTGAAATGACCGTAGAGATGCTTTTCCATAAAGGAAATGATTTTAAGAACGAAACCGTCCTCAATTATATCCTTTGGAAAGTAAATTTTCTTTTGCTCGGTGTAATAGCTGTTTTCTCTGATAATTTCAATAAGCATGAGCTCAAGACGTAAAAAAACAGATTGAGGACCGCCCCAGAGCGAATCGTTTTCTTTTATCTTTAGCCCTTGCATATCAGGGGTATTGAAGGGAAGATCAAAGGTGCTTGATGCCTCGTGAATTATTGCCGAAATATGCTGTTTTATAGACATTGATGCATGAATCTTCTTGTCCTCAAAATAGGACGTTGCAACAGAAGATGAAGAAAAAGTAATGATGAAAATGTTAGGAGCAATGCCTTTGACGGTTTTCAGCATATGTTTTTCGTAAGGCTTATGAAAATACATCTCGCCTTGTTTTAAGAGAAAGGTATTGCCGTCAGCAACGATATCGCATTCGCCGCGATCTATGTAAACAAGCTCCCATTGCTCGTGCGACTCAAGCGTATCAACGAAATCGTCGCTGAATTCGAAATAATGAATTGATGAAATGGAGCTTATATCAAGCGATTTGATTATTTTGAATTTAGGACAGTCGTATTGCATACTCTCTCCTTGGAGAGGAAATTGTACCTCTAGGTTTATTATATATTATTTTTGAAGGGTTGGTGTATAAAATCGGACACAATTTGTATAGAAAAAAGGATGAATAACTCAAAAGTATAATAAAAAATCAGCTTTCATGAATTTTAACGCCGATTTTACGTAGTTTTGCTATTTCTGCGACATTGTTGGATTTGTTGGTCACGAGAACGTCGGTTTTTGATGCATCGGTTATTTTTGCGAAAACGTTTTTTGAAAGCTTGCTTGAATCGGCAACGACGATTGAGGTGTCAGAGCATTCGATCATTTTTCGAGCTAACTCGGCTTCGTTAGAATAGTAGAGAGTCAAGCCGGATTCTGCGCTTATTCCGTCAACCGAAAGAATGCATTTTGCAGCATGATAATTTTCAAGCTGGTGTATTGCGTCCTGACCGTACGTGAACTGATATTTTGAATCAAGCTCACCGCCGAGAAGAATAACGTTGAAGGAAGGGAAAAGTGCTGCCTCTGTCGCGTTTTGTACCGAGTTTGTTACAATATTAATATTTTTCTTACCGCGAAGAGCACGCAATACATATGCAAGAGTAGTGCCGGCGTTCATCATTATGGTATCGTTATCTTCAATCAGCGTTGCGGCAAGCTCTGCAACCTCACGCTTTGCGGCGGCATTGGTTTTGAAACGTTCGGTTAAATCCATATTTATATAAAGCTTGTTCATTCCTACGGCACCGCCGTGAATTCTCGTAAGATGACCCTGCGCTTCCAAAACCTCGAGGTCTTTTCGAATCGAAACCTCTGATATGTTGTATTTTTGACTTAAATCAGAAACCTTGACCTTGCCGTAGGTCTGAACCAGTTCGATAATTTCTTCATGTCTTTTTTCTGATGATAATGACATTCAAATATATAACTCCTGTATTAAATTATACGTATATAGTATATCATACAAACCTTAAAAAAGCAAGAGCGAAATATATTTTGAAAAAATAAAAGGAAATGATGCTGCAGGATAATTTTTCCATAAAAAAACAGCAATAAAAAACATCTATTTTTATTGACAAACAGGCTGTTTTATGCTACAATAAAGTAACCAAAACAAACCACAAACGAAACAAAATCGAAACGAAATTAATTGACATAATGAATGAAAGGGATATGGTTATGAGTGAAACAAAAAGATATCTCGGATTAGATATAGGAACGACGTCCATCAAAGCTGCGGTTTTTACTAAAGAAGGTGAACGACTTGCGCTTCGTTCCGTTGATTATATTTTGGATACCGATTCTTCTACCGGTTATATAGAATTTGATGCTGAAAAATACGTTGAAATGTGTAAAAACGTTATTGACGAGCTTTCTTTGGAGTGCGGAAAAATAGACGCTTTGTCGATTGATACGCAAGGAGAAACTATAATATTTACGGGTGACGACGGTATGCCCGTTTATCCCGCAATCGTATGGCTTGATAACCGTGCGGCAGAAGAAGCCGACGAGATTAAAGCGCGTTTTGGAAATAAGAGAGTTTACGATGTAACCGGTCAGCCAGAAATCACTGCGGGATGGCCTGCATCAAAGGTTCTTTGGATGAAGAAAAACAAGCCCGACGTCTTCTCTAAAATCACCAAGATATTTATGCTTGAGGATTACATAATGTACCGTCTTACCGGTAATTTTGTGACAGAGCCTACTATACAGTCTTCGACAATTTATTACGATGTTGTCGAGGGTAAATGGTGGGGAGAAATGCTTGATTTCATCGGAATTGACGAATCGCTTTTGCCAAAGGTTGTAAAATCCGCATCGCTTGTAGGCGAATACAAGGGTATCAAGGTTGTCAGCGGTATGCTTGACCAGATTGCGGGAACGCTTGGTGCGGGAGTTACCGACGAAACACGAATAAGTGAAATGACAGGAACGATTATGGCTATCTGCGTTATGACGGACAAGATGCCCGAGTATAATCCAGACAGTATTATTCCTTGTCATCTTCATGCCGTTGACGGCAAATACTGTCTTATACTTTGGTCTTCAACTGCGGGGATGGCTCTCAAATGGTTCAAGAACAATTTTGCTGAGAATTTTTCCTTCCGTGAGCTTGACGAGCTTGCTGAAAAGATTGCTCCCGGATGCGACGGACTCTCCATGCTTCCTTATTTCACAGGCTCAACGATGCCTAAGTATAACCCGGATGCGAGAGCAGTATTTTCGGGAATCAACCTCTCTCATACAAGAGGTCATTTCGCAAGGGCTATTATGGAAGCTATTGCGTTTACTCTCAAGCAGAATCTCGAATACGTCGGTGACAGCGCCATTGAGGAAATCAGAATAACCGGCGGCGGTGCCTCAAGTCCGCTTTGGGCAGGCATTAAATCAAACGTAACGGGTAAGGTTCTTAAAACACTTTCCGAAAGTGAAACAGCATGTCTTGGCTCGGCTCTTGCCGCAGCGGTTGGAATCGGTGATTTTGCTTCACTTAAGGAAGCGGTTGATTCTGTGGTAAAGACTAAAAAAACTTACGAACCCACAGGTGACGATTATACCGAATCATATGCCAACTACGTTAAACTGGACAAATTATTAAATTAATATATTGAAAGGAAAAAGAAATGTTAAAGAATTACAAAATCCGAGCTCCTTATTTTGAAATCGGTCCTAAGTGTTTCATGTGGGGCGAAAGAATGCTGAAGCTCGCAAAAGCGGTTGATAAGATCGCGATGAAGTATGATCTTGACGTTATCCTCACACCCCAGTATACCGATATCAGACTTTTGGCGGAAAATACCGAGAGAGTGCACGTTTATGCACAGCATATGGATGCTCTTGTTCCCGGACGCGGTCTTGGTTCTGTATTGCCTGAGGCGGTGAAGGAAGCCGGTGCGGTAGGCGTTATGCTTAACCACGCGGAGAAGAAGCTGACGCTTGAACAAATCAAGGCAACAATTGCGCGCGCTGATGAGGTTGGTCTTGCAACCATCGTTTGCGCTGACTCTGTTGAAGAGATTAAGCAGGTTGCACTTCTCGCTCCTAACCTTATCGTTGCAGAGCCCACTGAGCTTATCGGAACGGGTGTGGCAAGCGATATGGGTTACGTAAGAGATACTATCGCGGCTGTTCGCGCAATCAATCCCGACATAATGGTTCTTCAAGGCGCAGGAATTTCCGGTCCCGATGACGTTGCAAACGTAATCAGAGCAGGTGCTCAGGCCACCGGATGCACAAGCGGTGTTATGAAGGCTAAGGATCCCGAGGCTGCGGCTGAGGAAATGCTTTACACGCTTCGCAAAACTTGGGATGAGGTGAACGGAAAGTGATGGAAAACGCTCTTAATCAGGCCTTTGACGCTTTTCGTATAGAGGCTGAGTCGCTTGCAGAAACCGCAAAGGTTCTCGACAGAGAACAGATGCGCCGTGCCGTAGTTGCTCTCGCAGAGGCTGAGAGAATTGCAGCAGCCGGTTGCGGTCATTCCGGAATCGCTTGCAGACACTTTGCTCACCTTATGTGCTGCGTTGAGCGTCCTGCGAGATTTCTTTCGCCTGCAGAGGCCGTTCACGGCGGACTCGGTTGCATGAAAAAAGGTGACGTAATGCTTCTTGCTTCACGCGGAGGTAAAACCGACGAGCTTATGACTATAATCGATGTTTGCAAAACCAAGGGCGTTACGATTATAGGAGTTACCGAAAATCTCGAATCTCCTCTTGCTACGGAGGCAGATATCGTGCTTGCAATGAAGGTCACTAAGGAATGTGACAAGTATAACTGTCAGGGTACTACGAGCTTTGCCGTTACCAGCGCTATATTTGATGCGCTTCAAACAGCACTCGTAGAGTACACGGGTTATCAAAAAATGGATTTCGCGCTTATTCATCCCGGCGGAGCTGTCGGAAAAAGACTTAATAACAAATAATTGAACAATAATTTTTTAATTAAAGGAGAATTTTAAAATGGAATTCAAGGTATTTCAAAAGGAAATCGAACTTCAGTCAAGAGGCTGGATCCCCACTTTCCACGACGTAACAAGCGACATTCTTAAGATAGTTGAGGAGTCGGGAGTTAAAAACGGTACGGTATGTATCGCATCTCACCACACCACCTGTTCGGTAATGGTTCAGGAGTGCTCACACGACGTTGACTCTTTCGATCTTGAGTATCTTCAGCACGACCTTCTCGACATAATGAGAAAGATGATTCCTGATTTTGCAGAGGAGCATCAGTACCGCCATCCCGGTCCTATCCACTCAAAGTTCGGCAGATTCGTTAACGAGCCCGGTGACTACACCAGCATGAACACCGACGGACACCTTCGTTCCTGTTTCTTTGGCAGAAGCGAGACCATGACCATTAAGGACGGCGTTCTTGACGGCGGTGAGTTTGCTCACGTTTACTTTATTGACTGGGACCACGTTCGCGCTCGTCACAGACAGCTTAACGTAACCGTTATGGGTACTCCCGAAGCTATCAATGACAGAAAGTACAACAACGGCGAGGTTGTTAATACTCTCAGAAGATTTACCGACGAAGAAAAGGCTGACGACGTTCATTACACGCTTCAGTGGAAGAGATAAACTGTTTTTTTATATGAGAATTTTACTAGATACCGCAAATCTTGATTCAATACGCTATTTTAATACTTACTACCCAATTGAAGGTGTAACGACCAATCCCACTATTCTTTCCAAAGAAGGCGGCGACGTAGTCGAGCATCTTAAGGCTATTCGTAATATAATCGGTGAAGATAAGGAGCTTCACGTTCAGGTTACAGAGACCGAATTTGACAAAATTATTGAGGAATCAAAGCTTCTCGTTGATCTTCTCGGGATTAATACATACGTAAAAATTCCCGTAACCGACGTAGGACTCAGAGTTACAAAATATCTCTCCGACAGAGGTATCGGCGTTACTGTGACCGCAGTTTTAACTGCGGCGCAGGCAATGCTTGCTTCAAACGCAGGTGCATCCTACGTAGCTCCGTATATCAGCCGTTCGGAAAATCTTTGCGCTGACGGTGTCGGTACCGTAGAAGATATAGCGAAGATTTTTAAAGTTTCCGGCACGAAAACTCAAATCCTTGCCGCCAGCTTTAAAACGGCTAAGGAAGTGCTTGACGTTGCAACCGTCGGATGCCATGCCGCAACTATCGGTTCTACAATAATGAAAATGCTCCTTGCGCATACCACGACGGATACCTCTATATTGGGATTTGAGAAGGATTGGAAGTCGGCTTTCGGCGATACAACGCTTCTTAATCTTATCAAACAAAAGCAAAAATAATTTTTCTATCCTAAAAGGAGTTTATAAATGGCTACAGTAGTAATTATGCCACGTCAGGGCCAGAGCGTTGAAAGCTGCATTATCACTGCTTTTAACAAAAAGGTTGGCGACACTGTTGAAGCGGGCGAAATTCTTTTCTCCTACGAAACAGACAAGTCCTCCTTTGAAGAACCTGCTCCTGCATCGGGCAAAATTCTTGCAATATTCAGAGAAGAGGGTGATGACGTTCCCTGTCTAGAGAACGTTCTTGTAATCGGAAACGACGGCGAGGATGTGTCTGAATTCGCGCCTAAGGGCGAAGAGAGCGCAGAAGCTCCTGCATCTGCTCCCGCTAAAGCGGTTGAAGAAAACGCTACAGCACCTGCAGCCGCAGCAGCAGAAGAAGCTCCCGTTGCAACGCAGGGCGTCGGCTCTATCTCTCCCAGAGCAAGACTTCTTGCTGAAAAAACAAACGCAGATCTTTTGAAGGCTGTTCCCACCGGTCCTAACGGCAGAATAATCGAAAGAGACGTTCAGAAGCTTGTCGATATGGGACTTACCGTATCTCCCGCGGCTAAGGCTGCTTATACCACTGCAGTAGAGGGAAGCGGCATTAACGGCAAGGTCGTTCTCGGCGATCTTAACGCTTCCGCGGCAGCTCCTGCAGTTGCTGAAACTCAGGTGCCCGCTATAGCTTATGAGGACGTTAAGCTTTCCAATGTAAGAAAGGTTATTGCGAAAGCAATGCACGCCTCTCTTTCAAACATGGCTCAGCTTACTCTTAATACCTCTTTTGATGCGACGAAGCTTATGTCTATCCGCGCGTCTCTTAAAGCCGGTGCAGAGAAGATGGGACTTGCAAATATCACCCTTAACGATATGATTCTCTTTGCAGTATCCCGCGTTATACTCAATCATAA
>SVRU01000094.1 GCA_015064665.1 Oscillospiraceae bacterium | reverse complement strand
TTCGACATTCGGGAGAGCCGAAAAAGTCAGTGTTTTCAAGGGTTTTCGGCTCTTCTCGAAAATTCTACGCCGAGCGTGGTGATTGAGACCCGAAACTGGCGCGATACCACCTTCGCTACGCCTCGAATAATAAGCATAAGGCTGAAAATCAATTCGTTTTCGGCAACTTAGCTACGCCTCAAAATCAAATTGATCATACACCGACGAATATTATATCATATTAAAATGCGTTTGTCAAAGGTTTTTGAAAAAATATATATGTTTTTTTAGTTTTTTTGGTTTGCAAAATATCTTTTGTAAAGAGGGAGCTCCTCATTTGATTTGTTGATGAGCTGATAAGCTTCGGGGCGTCGCTGACTAAATCGTGTCTTTCTCATAGAATGAGAGGGATAATAATTCTGTGAGCCGTACTGAGGCAGAGGCTCTTTTTTTATGTCGACGTCCGCGATTGCGATTCCTTCCGAATCTCTTTCGCAGGAGGCAAGTATTTTGCCCATATTGTCAACTATGCAGCTTGGATCGTTCTCAGCCCATAACCCGTGTCTATATGTACACATGCCTGTGGCAATATACACGCTGTTTTCGTATGCTCTTGAAAGTCCGTAAATATTCTCCCAGCCGTAAGTGGGGCAGGCGATCAGATCAGCGTCTGCAAGTGCAAGTTCTCTTGCAGCCTCGGGAAATTGCATATCCCAGCAGACGAGCATGCCTATCTTTCCGAATTTGGTATTGAAAACCTCGAATTTATCCCCGTGAGCATAATGAAGCTCCTCGCCGGCAGGCAGATGAACCTTTTTATGTATGCCTACCACGGCACCCGTGTCATCAAATAACACTGCGCAGTTGTACGGAACTCCGTCAAATGAGAGCGCAAGTCCTGCTACGATATGCGTTTTGTAAAGCCTCGCCGCCTCGGAGAAGCGGCGTACCGTGTCACATTCAAGCGTATCCGTGTATTTAAATCTTGTGTCTCCAAGCGCCAAATATGCATTTACCGTTTCTATGGTAACGCAAAGCTCCGCGCCCGCTTTTGCAGCCTCTTCTATAAGCTCGAGACAGCGGTTGACTGAGGCTTCTTTTCTTCTCAAAAGCTCATCTATATCGGGAAGCTCATTGAATCTGTTGTATGTAACCGGGGCGTACTGCTGTATAACCGCTATTTTCATGATTTTGCTCCTTTTTACTCTATAAATGTAAAGTTTTGTTTCCAAATCAAG
This sequence comes from Oscillospiraceae bacterium, assembly GCA_015064665.1. Next base: position 7,400 of record SVRU01000094.1, on the reverse strand, counting down.
TGTTTTACTTCCGGATGAAGCCTTTATTTCTGTTATTATTAATAATAAAGCCTTTATGGCGGTTGATGGAAAAACAAATTAAAGAGTTGTACTCATTAAAGCCTTACTACTGACATTATAACAAAAAAAGCACTTGATTGCAAGTGCTTTTTAAAAAGGTTATTTTTTCTCCCACTTTTTTGGCATGGGATACTTATGTTCAAGTCCTAAGGCATTAACGCCTTTTTTGAATTTTTCTATATTCTCGGGGCTATCCGATTTTCCCGTGTTCAGATACCACCATCCGATATCCTTAAAGTGATAAGCCTCTTCATCCTCAACTGCGCACTCGAATGCGTCGGGGATGTGGATGCCCGTGTTGAGCAGAGCCTTCAATTCGTCAAGATGCTTAGTATACACCTCACGCGGTGAGCAGCCGTTCTTTTTACATACGGAGCTTGCCATTCCAACCACCTCGCCAAGCTCACCGAGTGTTCTCATAACACGAACGGACGAGAAGGCAACGTGACTTGCGCTGACAAGTCTGCCGCCCAAAAATAAATTGCCGACGTCCTTTGAATAGAGACAACGGTATGGCACGGGGTAAGGCTTTTCTATGCCTCTGTGGTAAGCAAACGAACGGAACGCCTCGCCAAACTCAGCCCGATTCGTAGGCTCGGGGAAATGCATATCTATGCTCCACGTAAGACATGCGGTTGCATCCTCATGAAATCTTTTCTCCTCGATATCGTTTTGAGTAAGAATATAATCACCCTTGACTCTATATCCCTCACGCTTTCCGCCGATAGATGAAACCCATTTGAGCGCGCGGTTTTTGTATTTTTCCCTGTTTTTGAAATGATGCTTCTGAAACGCCCAGTTCGCATATATGGCGCGCAATCCAAAATCACGTATATACTCGATATCCTCAACCATGTTTCGTTCAAAACCGGTCTCCTGCTCCCAATCTCCCGATACGCAGTCAAGGCAGGTTTCATCGGTGAAGGTAAGCCCAAAATCGACGTCGGGGAAATCAACCTCGCTGTCACACTCCTCGCTGTACCACCTTATAGAGTGTCCCATTACGAGCTTTTGGTGTTCGCTTGGAGCGAGTGATTCTCCGAATTCCGTACGTGGCTCTCTGCCGTACATTATCTCGCACCCCGAGTTCCTCGCAAGGATACCGTCACCGCTGCAATCGGAAAACAGCTTTCCCGATATTCTCGTCTTGTTACCTGTGAGGGAATTGGTCGCAATAATCGATTTGATTATACCGTTATCGCACTCTACGTCGGTGACTATTTCATTAAGAAAAAGCTTATGCGCCGCAGGTCTGCCCTCGCGAACGTTGAAGATGAGCTTCTTTCGGTCGTCCTCAAAGCATTCCTTAGCGTATACCGTGGGGTATCCGACGATAGGAGCTATCGTTTTAACTACGTTACCGAGATTAGGATACGGAGGCAGATTTATTATACCGCCCATACAAACACGAACCTCGGAGCTGTTGCATCCGCCGAGGATAGCTCTGTCGTGTATAAGAGCAACCGATACACCGCTTCTCATTGCCGCAATAGCGGTACAAATTCCCGCAATCCCGCCGCCGACAACAACGAGATCGTATTCGGTCTCTTCCGAGCGAACTTCCTTGTAGGAAAGGCTTTGGCGCATTTTGTCGATGCTCTCGATATCACTTTTTGGAATCTCTTTTGAAGCCGTCACGTATATAGCGTCGCATCTTCCGTTAAAGCCCGTCAGGTCGTGTAAGGTAAGCGTGTGCTTACCTTGTTTAAGGAAAACACTGCCCGCAAGCTGCCACGCCCAGTCATTTCCGTTTGTTCCGAGAACGTTTTCAAGTCTTTGACCGTCGAGCAAAATTTCAAATTTTCCCATTGGATCCGCAACCTTCCACGGAGCAGTCCAATCTCGTGTGAGCGCCCACACGAAGTACTCGCCGTCGCAGAGAATGTCTATTTCACCATAGGCATCCGCAACCGGTATACCCATACCGTGAGCCATGATATATGCAGAATGTATAGACTCGACAGAGGCGGTGTCAACCACCCAACCGCCAAGGTGACGAAGGCTCTCGGCTTCGACAAAAATACCATTCATTACGGTTCTCCTTAATTAAAGCGGATTTACCTGCTTGTCAATGCCCCAAACGGTAACGTCCTCAACAACGGCTCTTGCGGGAAGGTTTGCGATATAAAGAACGGTATCCGCAATATCCTCCGGTAAAAGCTTGTCGGTGGTTTCACCGATTCCGCAAGCGCTCTGGAATCCCGTGCTTGCAGAGGAGGGAACAACACAGCTTACTCTTACTCCGTAAGGCTGCATTTCAAGATACATTCCCTTCGAGAAATTTAACACGCCTGCCTTTGCGGCGGCGTATACGGACCAGGTCGGCCAGCACTGACGGGCGCAAACCGATGAAATGTTTATCATCGTACCGCATCCCTGCGCCTTCATCATATCCGCAAATGCGCGGCAGCCGTAAATAACGCTGTTGAGATTAAGCTTTATAGTTGAATCTATCTCCTCCACAGTGAACTCGCTAACCTCTTTGATGGCGATACCGCCGCCCGCATTATTAACTAAAATGTCAAGTTTACCGTACATTTCTTTGATTTTAGCTACCGTTTTATCCCAATCCTCAGGATTTGTTACGTCCATAGATAACGCAAGGTCTCCGCCGATTTCTTCTTTAGCGGCATTGAGCTTTTTGATATCTCTTGCTGCCATAATAACGGTATCTCCGTTTTCCTTGAACGCCTTTGCGGTTGCTTTTCCGTAACCGCTTGAAGCTCCTGTTATAAGTACTATTCTGTTCATTTTTTACTCCTTTTCTATGGGGATTCTGATTTCCCATTCAAAATTATCCTCAGACATATCGCGTGGGTATACCTCTACTGTCGGCACACCCTCTTTTCTCTTTAGCTTTGCAGATGGTAAAATCTCGTAGAGCAGGGTGTTGTATTTTCGGTTAACGATATCGTCATCCGTTGTATTCATTTTAATTGAAAGCCATTTGCATTCGGGAACGGTATCCGTATCGGTTGATTCCGTGAGCTTCGACGTTCTTTCTCCGATGCAGCATTTTACCTTTCCTTTTTCGTCGTGATAAGAAACAAAAATTGTATCTTCCGAAAGGTCCTTGTCCTTTTCAAGCTCGTAAAAATCGTTCCATACCTTCTCGCAACAGCAGGTATCCGTGTAGTCTGACAGAGCGCAATATCCTTTAATGGAGAAAGCCGTATCGCTTATAATTTGGAACGCCTGCTTCTCGCCGCCCTGAATATTCCATTCGAATTTTGGTCTCGGGAAAAGCGATATCTCGTGACCTTCCTTTTGACAAGCTGTCGGAGGGAAGCCGTGGTATTCGCTGAACGCCTTGGAAAAAGAGGAAAGCGTGGAATACCCATACCTTTCGCTTATTTCACGTATGCTTATGTTAGGATTAGTCATTAGCTCGCACGCCGCGAGAGATAGCTTTCTTTTTCTTATGTATTCCGATAACGGACACCCTACGATGAACGCAAAAACTCTTCTGAATTCATACACGGAAAGCGTCATTCGTGAGGCAAGCGCCTCGTAATCTATCTCGGAAGTAAGACCCGCTTCAATATATTCGATAATTTCCTCAATTTTCTGTATACCGTTATACATATCGCACCTCCTTCTTCTTATATTATAACACATTTTTTTCATTATGTCTTGTCAATTCGTGCATTTTACAGAAAAAAAGACAGTATCATTTTTTAGATACCGTCTTTTTCATTACGTATTCCATTATCAAAAATACTATTTTTTCGAATAGCAGATCATTTAATCGCAAAGCAGCTTTGCGAGTCTTAACCGAGATTTAAAAGCAATATGGAAATGCCGCCTAAAATCAAAACGGTTATATCCTTTTTTGAGAGCTTTTCCTTAAAGAGCATTAAGCCGCAGAGCATGGAGAGCAGGATAACGCCTATATTGAGAGTCGGGAAAAATACGGCGCTGGGCAGCCGTCCCGCAAGCGTTGTGTTCAGCAAATTGCAGCAGCCGAAGCAAATACCGATGCCGGCTGAAATTGAGAGCTTTTTTGTTGAAAAGCTTGGAACGTTTTCCTTCTTCGAAAACGCTGCGACGAGCAGCGAAGCCGCCGCGGCAAGCATGAACGCTGTGAAGAGAAACACCGATTTTTGTTCCGCATAGGCAGATTTTTGCTGTAGCTTTTGCACTATTCCCAAGCCTCCCGACGCCAACATAGCGATTATGAGAGGGAGAAAATAGTATGCTTTTACCGTCTTTGTTTCGGATTTCGAATTGAGTCCCGAAGAAACGACGGCTGCGGCAGCGCACACTATACCTAAAGCATCAAGAACCGAAAACGGCTCGGACCAAAAAAATGCGCCCGAGAGAGTTGGAAAAATAAAGCCTAACGAGTACACCGTGGAGCAAAGCGCCGTGTTTCCTTTAGCGAGCGCAGCCGTGTAAAACCACTGCGCAAGGATCAAAAGCGCGCCGTAGGAAACTGCGTAGCCAACGGTAGAGAGAGCTACGCCGTCAAAGGAGATTTTTCCGAATGTAACGAGCGCCGCGCCACCGCAAAGGAAAAGTATGCTTTGACATAGGAAAAAGCGTCTTGTCCCGAAGCGGATATCGGATAAATTTTTTGATAGGATATTGCGTCCGGTCGATAAAACGATACTCAATATCAGAAGCGACAGATTTATCATATATCACCTAAAATAATTTTGTGAAGCTCTTCGCTTAAAATTTTTCTTTCATCGTCGTCTACGAGGCTGAAGCGGTTACCGTCGTTTGGAGTGCTGAGATAATTCCATACGCAGTAGGGAATATCCCATTCCTTGAGAATCGTTATCATATCTCTCATCCAATTCTCACGCCATTCGAGCTTTGCGTGGCGAATAGTACCAAACTCTCCGCACCAAAGAATCTTATCGGGATGCTTTTCGATGAATTCCTTTGCGGGCGTTAAGTAGTCGCGCAAAAATGCAATATCCATTCTGTCGTAATTTTCGTATTCCTCAGCGCCGCTGACAACTCTGTGATAATCTCTGTAACGCTCTATATCCTCGCACGGATAGGGCATTTTTCTGTTGTAAAACAGCTTGTCAGCCTGCAAAACGCCCTGCTGATGCGTGAACTCGTGAGGCGCATAGCAATGGAATGTGTATATAATATTTTCATCGTCGTAAACTTTAACGAACGGAAGAGCGGGGGGATTGTTCCACTCGACGCCGCCGACAACTATCATACGCTCTCTGTTTTTCTTGCGTATTGCCGTGATTGTCTTTTCGGCAACCGAATTCCATTCTTCCGACGTTGCGTTAACAACCTCGTTGAGCAGCTCGAAAACAACGTCGTTCTGTCCGCAGAATTCATTCTCGAGCATTTCCCAAACAGCAACGAATCTGTTTTGCAATTCCTCGTCCTGCATAAGTCCGCACTCATCGGGAATATCGCAGTAGTTACCGATTGCCTTGTGCATATTTAAAACGGGGCGCAGCTTGTATTTTCTGCACCACGCTACGAAGCTGTGAAGAATTTCGATGATTTTTTCTCTGTATACGTACGGTTTTTCTTCTAAAACAATTTGGTCAAAACCTAAACGAATGTGGTCCATTCCGAGCGAAGCTATGTAAGAGATATCATCTTCGGTAATGTAGCTTTCAAAATGCTCCATATCTCCGATGGTGATGTGCATTCTTCTCTCAGGTGCAAGCACGTTAAATCTCTTGTAATTAGTGAGCCAGCCGCCGATACCCATTCCGCACTGTAAGCCTTCTATCTTTTTCATTTTGCTATCCTCTCGTTTTTTATATATCTAAATTATATCACTTAAATACTCTTTGATAATAGAAAAAAACATAAAAATACTTGTATAAAAGATAGATTTTTGCTATAATAAATCGAGGTGATAAAATGAATTATATAATCAACCGTACAGAAGAGGGGCTAACACGTTACCCGATGCATACTCATAAAAACTATGAGATTATGCTATATCTTGAGGGAGCGGGATATATGAGAACCGAGGTTGGCGATTTTCCGTTCAGACGAGGAACTGTGGTTATCGTTCCGCCAAATATCAAGCACGGCTCGGTTTCAGAGAATGGATTTAAAAACATTTCTATAGAGGGAAGCTTTAATCAATATCTGCATATGGACACCGTGACGTCATTTGAGGATAATATCTCGCAAGACGGAATGGCGCTTGCAAGAATGATATATGAGAACAGGTACGGCAACGCCGCCTATCTTAATGCCTTGTGTACGGCATACGTTTGTTTTCTTATGCAGCAATTAGACGTCGAGAGTGTGATTCGGCAACGTGTTAATGCGATTGCTTTTGAAATATCCGAGAACGCATTGAATGCGGAAATCGATCTTGCGTCTATACTGTCAAAAAGCGGATATGCAGAGGACTACGTGCGTGCGCGGTTCAAGAAGATTACGGGTAAGACGCCAAACGAATTTTTGACCGAGATACGCATTAGGCATGCATGCTTTCTTATTGATATTTATAAGGTAGAGCTTTCTCTAACCGAGATTGCGGAGCGTTGCGGATACACCGATTATCCCTATTTTTCAAAAAAATTCAAGTCGGTTATGAAAATCTCCCCTCGAGAATATCAAAAGTACTAATCGGTAAATAAATTGAGTTCTTAAAGGATAAGGACGAGGCGATTGAATTTCTCGGGAGAAACAGGCTCGAGGTCGAAAACTTTTTCGGCGACCTTATGCGGAAATTTGATTGTTAAGAGGTGTACGACACCTTGTATGGTTATTACGCCCGAAATTTTCGCCACACAGGAACAAGAGAAAAAATTGAAGAAGTGCTCAGGCAAAAATGCGGTATAGAAAGCGATAAATACAGAAAATAGCAATAAGGGGCTGTCTCATTAAGATAGCCCCTTTTCATATTTAACTTTACATTTTTAACTGTCAAATCGGTTTATGCCGCCGTGAAAACGGCGATGCTCGCAAGGAGTATAAATTTTCTATATTTTCGTATTATGCCGCCTTTGGCAGAGAGCCCTCACTTGCCGCCGATAACATATTCTCAATGAAAATGCCATACCCCTCGGTTGGATCAGCTACCAATACATGAGTAACTGCTCCGACGAGCTTGCCGTTCTGGATGATGGGAGAGGCCGACACGAGTGTGTTCAAGTAGGGACAACAGTTTTTAACAAAAAGTTTAAAAGTCAAAAACGAAAATAAAGAATAAAATAGTAAAAAGTTGCAAAAATCTATTATAGATTCCTTGACGAGAAGACTTTTTTATGGTACAATATAATTGAAAACAGCAGAAGGTTGCAAAAATCTATTATAGAGGTGCTTATGGAGATAAAACGAGAATTATATTTACAACAATTGATCAGCAGAAAAGGCAACGGCTTTATCAAGGT
>SVRU01000093.1 GCA_015064665.1 Oscillospiraceae bacterium | reverse complement strand
TTACCCGTAAGAAGAAGCTTCTTGAAAAGCAAAAAGAGGGTAAAAAGAAGATGCGTAAGCTTGGTAGCGTTGAGGTTACGCCCGAGGCGTTTATGGCTGTTCTTAAGCTGGATGATGGAAACTAAGCCAATCGGTATTTACGTTCACATTCCGTTCTGTAAGAGAAAATGCAATTACTGTGATTTTTGCTCTGAGGCGGCAGATGAAGAAAAAATCAAGTGTTACGTAGATGCTTTGTGTGAAGAGATAAAGCTTTTTACAAGCAAGAAAAAGATTAGAGTTAACACGGTGTTTTTAGGCGGAGGAACACCATCCGTGCTTGATGTAAAATCGTTTAAAAAGGTGTTTTTTACACTGCGTGAAAGCTTTGATATTCTTTCGGACGCAGAGATAACGGTTGAAGTGAACCCCGGCACCGTGACAGAAGAAAAAGCTCTTGCTTTTGTAAACGAGGGAGTTAACAGAATAAGCATCGGATTACAGTCAATTCACGAAAACGAGCTGAAAAAGTTGGGCAGAATTCATAACTTTGAGGATTTTTTGAATACATATCAGCTGTTTAAAACGGTTGGAATTAAGAATCTCAGCGTTGATTTGATGTATGGAATTCCCGAGCAGACCATATCGTCTTTTGAGAAAACTCTCAAAAAAATTACAGAGCTTAAACCTTCTCATATATCGTGTTATGGCCTGATAATTGAGGAAGGGACTCCGTTCTTTAAAAACCGAGATAATCTTAATTTACCAAGTGAGGAAGAGGAATATGAAATGTATTCCTTAGCCCATAAGATGCTCACCGAACGTGGCTACAGACACTATGAAATTTCAAATTATGCCAAGTGTGGATTTACGTCACAGCATAATCTTAAATATTGGCGCGACGAGGAGTATATTGGTTTTGGTATTTCGGCACATTCGTATTTTGAAGGAAAGCGTTTTTATAACACCTCGAATTTTTCGGAATATTTTACGCTCGACAGAGCAAAATACAATAAAGAAGAAAGCGAGCAGAAAGGCATTGATCCGTTTGAATACGCTATGCTTGCGCTGAGACTTGATGATGGATTTTCGCTTACCGAATATGAAAAACTATTTGGAAAAAGCTTTTTGAATGGGAATGAAGAAAAAATCAAAAGACTTTCCGAGCTTGGATTTCTCAGAATAAACGGTGACAGAATTTCACTAACACACGAGGGCTTTTACCTGAGCAATTCGATACTTTCGGATTTGCTTTAATTTGGCACTTGACAAATGTTTTCGTGTAATGTATAATTAAATCGGTTGACATATAAACTAAACTTAAACATAAGACTTTTTACATAAGGAGAAATACAATGGAAGATAACAAGAACCTTAATTTTGAAACCGAAGAGCCGTGGATAATAACTCTTACCGACGAAGAGACAGGTGAGGATCAGGACTTTGAGGTTATAGCTCAGGGTGAGGTTGACGGTAAAAATTATTTTGCTCTCGTTGAGGCAAATATTGATACCGATGAGTACATTATTCTTGAATTCCGTGAGGAAGGTGAGGAGATCATTCTTGAAACAATCGAGGATGATGACGTCTTTGAAAAGGTAGAGGATTATTTCAACGATCTTCTCTTCAGCGAGCTTGATTACGACGAGCAGTAATTGATTTTTTCCTGCGGGGTGCGTGATATGGCTATTTGGACCTACACACATTGCCGGGGAGCTTGGACTTCGGTTGACGGGATGCAGGCCTCCTGCCTTAAGGCTGTTTTTATACCCCTTATTGCAGACGTTGGAAGCGCAAAGCAACCGAGAGAGCACCCACCTGTACACACAGGGTTAAATTATGCTGTACACGGCCTATGCGGGTTTACTTAAAATAATAGACAAAGGCAAGAGACTTGAATTGCTCTTGCCTTTTTTATATAAAAATTGTGTTTTTCTCATTTTAGCAGAATCAGACTCATATAGTTTAATAAAAAACGGAGGCTGAAATGCTGAATAATATTAAAGGGCTTACAGCGAAAGAGGTAGCTTTATCAAGAGAAAAATACGGAGACAACTCACTTGTAAAGGAACGAACGAAGGGATTTTTTCGTAAATTTCTTGAAAATCTGTCGGATCCAATAATCAAGGTTCTGCTTTTTGCGGTATTTATTGAAATCGTTTTTACCCTTGGTCATTGCAATTGGTGGGAAACCGGAGGAATAATTGCCGCAGTTATTATAGCTACGAGCGTGTCGACTGTATCTGAGGCCGGGAGCGAAAAGGCGTTTCTAAAAATGCAACAGGATAGTAGCGCGGTAACGGTAAGCGTAGTGCGAAGCGGAGAATGCATCAAAATACCTATCGTCGATGTTGTGGTAGGTGACATTGTATACGTATCGGCAGGTGAGGCTGTCGCGGCGGATGGAGAAATTATATACGGCAGAATGTCGGTGAATCAATCTGCTTTGAACGGTGAGGGAAGAGATGCGTTGAAATATCCTGCCGCAAGGTCGAAAAAAGACGATTTTTCCTCGGAGAAAAACGTTTTCAGAGGCTCTGTCGTAACTGAGGGTGAGGGATTTATCCGTGTTACGAGAGTAGGCAAGGATACGTACTATGGAATGGTTGCCAAGGATGTTCAGAGCGAGACGCGTGAGAGTCCGTTGAAGCTCCGTCTTTCTCATCTTGCCTCACAGATAAGCAAAATCGGATATTTTATGGCGTTTCTTGTCGGGATAACCTATTTGTTTTTCTCGTTCGTTGCTGATAACGGATACGATATAGAAAAAATAACTGTTGCAATAAAAAATATCCCGTTTACAGTCAAGACCTTAACTCATGCTTTAACGCTAATGATAACAGTCATCGTGGTTGCTGTTCCGGAGGGGCTTCCGATGATGATAACCGTTGTTTTATCAGCTAATATGAAAAAAATGCTGCGTGATAAAATTATGGTAAAGAAGCTTGTCGGTATAGAAACCGCAGGCTCTCTTAACGTCTTGTTTACCGACAAAACCGGAACTCTCACAACGGGAAAGACCACGGTTTCTGAAATCATAACGTGCGATTCTACATATAAAAATATGGCTTCATTGAGAAAAAACGGCGCCGTTCACAGATTGCTCAATATAATATCTCTTGAGGGAGGAGCAAAATTTTCAAGCGGCGGAAACAGTACAGATAAAGCAATGATGGATTTCTTTGCTTCAGAGCGCGCAGAGAATGTAAAAATAACGGAAAAGAAGGCATTCAGCAGCGAAACAAAGTTTTCATCGGTTACGCTTTCTGATAAAACGAAAATAATGATGGGCGCACCCGAAATTATAGCTTTTTCATGCATAAATTCTATAAACAAAACCGGAGAAATGATATCCTTTGAAAGAGATACTATCGAAAAGAAATGCCGTGAGCATTCTTCACGTGGAGAGAGGCTTGTTGCCATAGTTAGTGAGTCGTCAGGTATCCGCTCATTTGTTGCTCTTGTCGTGTTAAAGGACAAAATCAGAGTAGGTGTGAAGGATGCGATAGAAGAATTACATTCCGCGGGAGTACGAGTTGTTATGATTACGGGCGACAGCAGGGAAACTGCCGTTGCTATCGCAAAGGAGTGCGGTATTATGCCAACGTCGTGTGACAACGGTGTTTTAACGCACGATGAGATGGAAAAGTTGAGCGACGATGAATTAAAATCTATGATTTCAGGGCTCTACGTTGTTGCGCGTGCGCTTCCAAGAGATAAAAGCAGGCTTGTAAAGCTATCGCAAGAGCTTGAGCTTGTGGTCGGAATGACGGGGGACGGAATTAACGATGCGCCCTCGCTTAAGCTTGCAGACGTCGGATTTGCTATGGGGAGCGGAACGGATATCGCAAAAAGCGCCGGTGATATAGTTATTTTAGACGATAGCTTGACGGCAATAACGAAAACCGTTCTTTATGGCAGAACGATATTTAAATCAATTCGCAAATTTATATCCTTCCAGCTAATGATGAATCTTACCGCATGTGGGGTATCTTTGATCGGGCAGTTTATCGGCATTGAAAATCCTATAACGATAATACAGATGCTTTGGATAAACATTATAATGGATACCCTTGGCGGACTTGCGTTTGCAGGTGAAGCGCCAATGAAATACTACATGCTCGAAAAACCTAAGAAGAGAGGTGAACAAATACTATCCCGAGAAATGCTTAGCCAGATTCTTCTTACGGGAACGTATACTCTTTTACTCTGTGTTTTGTTTTTACATATCCCATTTTTTAAAAGCCTTTTCAGAAGCAGTGCAGGAGATATATATTTTTTGACCGGCTTTTATGCGCTTTTTGTCTTTTCCGGTATTTTCAATTGCTTTAATACACGCTCAGAGAGACTTTCGTTCTTCTCGGGAATAGGAAAAAACAAACCGTTCCTTATAATTCTTTCATTTGTTTCATTTATTCAGATACTTATGATATATTTCGGCGGGGAGATGTTCAGGTGTATTCCTTTGACATTCAGGGAAATTTTAAATGTTATTTTGCTGTCTGCCACCGTTATGCCCTTTGATATGATAAGGAGAATAATAAAAAAAGGACTTTCACACTAAAAATAATAAAAGCCCTCCGCTACGTAATTTTGCGGAGGGCAATTATATTAATTACTTACCAAGAATCTTTTTAACGGGAGCGAGAAGTTCGCCTGCTTTTTCAACTATAGGATTGAGTTCAATGAATCCAAGAGCAGCCAAAGCGAGAACGTAAACGATCGCCATAGCGGCAATAAGAACGCCGGAGAACAAGAAGCTTCTTGCATAGCAGCGACGGCTTACGTTTCTTCCATTACATGCACCCCAAATTAAGAAAATAAGTCCTAAAACGGGAATAATGTAAAGAATGGTGTTCCAGACATAGCCAAAAAGCCTCATGGGACGGTACTTTTTAGGAAGTCTGCGAATTTCAGCCTTTTCGAACGAAGTCATAGTGGAAATCCTCCTTAATATTTGTATTTTTATTTTAATTATAATCGTTTAAAAAATCCGAAAGCTTAACAAAATCCTCAGTGCTGAGTCTTTCGCCACGAATGTTTTCGGGATGTCCTGTAGACAAAATAGCCTGTGTAATAAGCTCTTTTGGATAACCGAGCTTTGCGGAAAGAGCGTTTTGAAGTGTTTTCCTGCGCATTTCAAACGCCGCTTTTATAGTGTTCCTGAAAAGCTTTTCATTTTTAGGTTTATAAAGAGGCTCCTTGTATAGATCAATTCTCACAACAGCGCTGTCAACGTTAGGGGAGGGAACAAAGCATCCTCTCGAAACCTTGAAGAGTTTTTTAACTGTTCCATAGTAGCCAAGCACCGCCGTGATAGCTCCGTAATCCGAGCTTCCCGCAGGAGCGGATAGCCTCGAAGCCACCTCGTTTTGCACCATTACGGTTATTGTAGAGAATTTAACACCGGATTCCAGAAGATACATAAGAATCGGAGTTGTTATGTAATAGGGGAGGTTTGCGCATACTGATACAGGCATTCCGTTACCGTATTTCTCGACTATATTTCGTAGGTCAATTTTCATAACGTCAGCGTTGATAACGGTAACGTTGTCAAACTCCTCAAGCGTTTTGTTAAGAACAGGTATAAGTCCCTTGTCGATCTCAATTGCGACTACATGTCTGTAACGTATAGCAAGTTCGGCGGTAAGACAACCGATTCCGGGGCCAATCTCAATAACTAATCTTTCGGGATCATCTGCGCAGCTATCTGCAATATCCTCGGGGATTATTCTGTTTGTAAGGAAATTCTGTCCAAATTCTTTCCTAAAAGTAATACCCGCTTCCGCCATTAAGGATTTTATAACGGAAAGATTGCATAAATCCATAAATACTCCCAAAAATATTTAAATTCCTATTGACAAATCCGAAAAATAATGTTATAATGTGTGAGGTTCGCTGGTGTGGCTCAGTTGGTAGAGCAGTTGATTCGTAATCAACAGGTCACCGGTTCAAGTCCGGTCACCAGCTCCAGTTTAAGAGAGAATTTCGGTTCTCTCTTTTTCTTTGCTTTCAGTGACCTGGGATTACGAAATCAAAGTATTGCTGCGCAATACGATTCGTAATTTGCCGAGCAGGTCGGCAATGTTACAACAGGTCATAAAGGAGAAGCCAAAGCCGAGTGGATATACATCAAACCATAACTATGCTATTATGTACTATTATACTACATAGGTTTTAAAAAATCAAGTGATAGAGATATAAAAAATGAGAAAAATTAATATTTTTTGTAAAAAGCTTTAATCGTTTTTCCAATTTAACGTGCGTTCTACCGCTTTGCGCCAAATGTTCGTTTTTTCTTTTCGCCATGCTTCGCTTGAATTTGGTGAGAAAATTTTGTCGATTCGCCTGTTTGTATTTATGTCTTGTAAAGAATTGTATACACCGAGAGTAAGCGCGCATAAATACGCAGCGCCGAGAGCCGTCGTCTCCACGCATGAGGGACGCTCAATTTCAGTTCCAAGAATATCGGATTGAAATTGCATAAGAAGGTTGTTCGCGGAAGCTCCGCCGTCCACTTTTAAGGATGAAATACTCTTTCCAATACTCGTTTGCATAAGGTTTATTACGTCTGTTGTCTGATAAGCCATAGACTCGAGAGTTGCTCTTATGATGTGATATTTATTCGTAGCTCTTGTGATGCCTATTATCATGCCTCTTGCATAAGGATCCCACCAAGGAGCGCCGAGTCCTTGAAAAGCGGGAACGACCAAAACTCCGCCCGAATCTTTTACTTTTGATGCGTAATATTCGCTATCCTGAGCGGATTCAATAAGCTTCATGCCGTCTCGCAACCATTGTATTGCAGCTCCGCAGGTAAAAACAGAGCCTTCCAGCGCATAATACACCTTATCGCCCAATCCCCAAGCTATCGTTGTAATTAATCCATTTTCTGTGAAGCAGGGGTGCTCACCTGTATTCATAAGAAGAAATCCGCCTGTACCGTAGGTGTTTTTCAAATCTCCGACGCCGAAACAGCATTGACCGAATAGTGCTGCTTGTTGATCACCGGCAACACCACCGATCGCAACCTTTCCGCCTATTACCGCTTCGTCTGTATAACCGAATAACGATGAGGATGGCTTAACCTCCGGGAGCATAGAGGCGGGAATATCAAGAAGCTCGAGTATATCCGTATCCCACTTAAGTGTATTTATGTTGTATAGCATAGTTCTTGAAGCGTTACTGTAATCGGTAGCGTGAACCTTACCGCCGGTTAACTTCCAGATAATCCAGGAATCAATCGTTCCGAATGCCAGCTCGCCTCGTTTTGCGCGTTCTCTCGCGCCATCTACGTTGTCGAGTATCCATTTTATTTTTGTTGCTGAAAAATAGGGATCAATGAGAAGCCCCGTTTTTTTCTTTATTATCTTGTCGTAGCCGTTTTCTGATAATCCCTTGCATAAATCGGCAGTTCTTCTGCATTGCCATACGATTGCGTTGTATATCGGTTCACCTGTTTTCTTGTCCCAAACCACAGTGGTTTCTCTTTGATTTGTTATTCCTATCCCGATAACGTCACTCCATGATGCTCCAATTTTAAGAAGAGCCTCGGTAGCAACGGCTGCCTGAGTCGACCAGATAGTCATGGGATCGTGTTCGACCCAGCATTCCTTAGGAAAGAGCTGCGCAAATTCTCTCTGAACCATACTTGCGATGCTTCCGTCCTTGGTAAACAGAATACATCTCGAGCTCGTCGTACCCTGATCCAGTGCCATAATATATTTTTTCATATAAAAACTCCGTTTGTTTAAGTGAAAAAACTTAGTGTTTTTGCAATAAATATTAGACTTATTTTTGTTAAGTTTAAATAAAAAAATGAAGTCGGGCATAAAAATGCCCGACATTGCATTACTTGATTTCTACAGTAACATGCTTACCGCATGTGTTCGCAGCGGCTTTCATAACCTGTCTGATTGCTTTTGCAATCTTTCCGTGACGTCCGATAACCATACCGGTATCATCTTCAGCGACCACGAGAGTCAACTCTACGTTGTCACCATCAATCTTTTCGATAACGTTAACTGCATCGGGAGTATCAACGATTGCGCGTGCGATGTCTGTAAGTACTTGCTTAAGCTCCATGCTGCATCCTTGTTTCTTTGAAGAAACGTTCCTTCCGATTTTGTTAAATTACTTAATGATTTCGGACTTCTTGAGAAGCGCTCTTACCGTATCGGTAGGCTGAGCACCATTGTTGAGCCACTTGGTAGCCTTTTCTGCATCGATCTTGATATCAGCGGGATCGGTGAGGGGATTGTAGTAACCGATCTCTTCGATGAATTTTCCGTCACGGGGAGATCTCTCGTCTGCTACAACTACGCGGTAGAAGGGGCTCTTCTTTGCGCCAAGTCTCTTAAGTCTGATTTTTACTGCCATTGTTTTTTCCTCCATAATGGTATGTTTTTTATTTGAATTTTATTCTAATTATACTTTATTTGTTAAAAGGAAGCTTCATTCCGAAAAGACGCTTTTTGCCCATTCCGGAGAATTGCTTCATCATTTTTTTCATTTGGTCAAATTGCTTCAAAAGCTTGTTGACCTCTTCGACGCTTGTTCCCGAGCCGTCAGCGATACGCTTTCTTCTAGAGCCGTTGATTATATCGGGCTTCATACGTTCGGATTTTGTCATCGCAAGTATTATAGCCTCTGTATGAATCATCTGATTTTCGTCTATTTTCGCATCCTTGATTGCGCTCGGCTTAACACCGGGCATCATACCGAGAATTTGGTCGAGATTACCCATTTTCTTGAGATTTCTCATTTGCACGAGGAAATCGTCAAGTGTAAACGTCTGCTCGCGCATCTTCTTTTCAAGCTCTTTTGCGTTCTTTTCATCAAAAGCGGCCTCTGCCTTTTCGATAAGAGATAAAACGTCGCCCATTCCGAGAATACGCGATGCCATTCTAT
>SVRU01000092.1 GCA_015064665.1 Oscillospiraceae bacterium | reverse complement strand
CAATTTTCCATAGCGACAGAGGATTTCAATACACCAACAAGGTATTTCACCAAAAACTCGTTGATGCGGGTATGATCCAAAGCATGTCCCGCGTTGGCAGATGCCTTGACAATGCTCCGATGGAGGGATGGTGGGGCATCTTAAAATCTGAAATGTACTATCTTAGAAAGTTTACAAGCCGAGAAGAACTCGTTTCCGCTATTGAAAATTACATACACTTTTACAATACTCGCCGCTACCAAAAGCGTCTGAATTGTATGACGCCTTGCGAGTATTATTTCGCCACCGCTGCGTGACGAAAAATCTCCCCCTGCTGCGCAGCAGGGGGAGTAGAAAGAATCTTATTCAATTAACAAATTCTTTTTGTTTTTTACTCTGTCTACTTGACAGGGGGCACATTATGTCGGACTTTTGCTGACCGTTTTTATATTTTATAAGAGTAGGCGCGGATAATAGCGCTGATGTGCGGTTGCCGCAAGATTTATCTTTTAAAGCTTAAATTTACGGTTGTTCCTTGCAAAGCCTTTATTTTTCAAAGCTGAACTTTACCGTATATGTTTCGCTCTCGCCTTTGGGCATTCTCTGCATTTTGCGCTCGTCAAAGTTTTCGGGCGTAACGCCATCTGCGGGAAGGTCGCTCCAGGGCTCAAGGCAGATGAATTTTGCCTCGTTAAACTCGTCCTTCCATATGCAGAGATACGGCATGTTTTCGCTCCACTCAAGAGAAAGCTTGTAGGATGAGCCGTCCGCAGTCATTTCAAGGCGGTTGAGGTGACCTTTGAAAATCATAGTGTCTTTTTTGTATATCTCCTCTTCGCAAAGGGGATATACGCCGCCCTCAAGGGCGTATTTTTGGCTCTTGGGGCAGGCAAACGGACCGTTTTGCAACGGAATCCAATCAATCTCGTTTACACCAAGGTCGAGCTTGTAGCTTTCAATATCCACGCCGCTCTCGCACGGAAGGCTGAATCCGGGGTGCCAGCCAAACATATATGGCATAGCCTCCTCGGACTTGTTGGCGACGGTGAAGGTGAATATTATATCCTTGCCGCGAAGCTCGTAATTTGCAACCAGCGTAAAATCAAACGGGAAGATTTCCTTCGTCTGCGCGCTTGATGAGAGAGTCAAGGTTATGTGACTGCCTTCCTTTGACGCTACCGCAAAATCAAAATCTTTTGCAAAGCCGTGCAGGTCCATAAGATATTCCTTGCCTTTATAGGTGTATCTCTGACCGAGAAGTCTGCCGCATACGGGGAAGAGAATGGGAGCGTGTCCGTCCCAAAGATTATCAGCCGTCTGTTGCCAGATGTATTCGTAACCGTCAGCACCCTTAACCGAAATAAGCTCAGCGCCCTTCGTGGAAACGGTTATAGTATAGAATTCATTTTTAATCGTGCAGTTTTTCATAATGTTATCCTTAATGCTTTTTGGTGTTTATTTCGTCAACGACCTTTGCGATAAATTCGTCAACGGTAAACTTTCCGCCCTCGCCCTCAACTCTTGCGCGCGCCGTTACCGAGTTTGATTTCATCTCATCCTCACCGACGACGAGCATGTAAGGAACCTTTGAAAGCTGTGCTTCTCTGATTCTATAACCGAGCTTTTCGTTTCTGTCGTCAAGCTCAACGCGGATTCCCGCGCTTTCCATCTTCTTTGCTACCTCTGCCGCGTAATCGGCAAAATCGGCAACTACGGGAATGACGGTAACCTGCGTGGGCGCAAGCCATACGGGAAGCGCGCCTGCATACTTTTCAAGAATAAGCGCAAGCGTTCTTTCATAGCAGCCAAGCGAGGTACGGTGGATAATGTAGGGTGTCTTCATAGTATTATCGCGGTCAACGTATTCCATACCGAATTTCTTGGCAAGAAGCATATCTATCTGTATTGTAACGATAGTATCCTCTTTTCCGAATACGTTTTTGCACTGAATGTCGAGCTTCGGACCGTAGAACGCCGCCTCGTCAATACCTATCGCGTAGTTTTCGCGGCCGAGAAGGGAATCGAGAAGCTCGCCCATAATGGACTGCGCCTCTTCCCACTGCTCGGGAGTACCCTCGTACTTGTCGGTTCTCTTGGGGTCCCACTGTGAGAAGCGGAAGGAGCAATCCTCCCAAAGTCCGATAGTTTCAAGGCAGTGCTTTGCAAGCTCAAGACAGCCCTTGAACTCCTCCGCAAGCTGCTCGGGGCGAAGAACGAGATGTCCCTCGGAAATTGTAAACTGACGGACTCTTATAAGACCGTGCATCTCGCCCGAATCCTCGTTTCTGAAAAGAGTAGAGGTTTCGCCAAGGCGCATCGGAAGCTCTCTGTAAGAGCGTTTTTTGTTAAGAAATACTTGATATTGGAACGGACAGGTCATCGGGCGGAGCGCAAAGCATTCCTTCGTGTAATCGTCGGGATCGCCCATAACGAACATACCGTCAAGATAATGGTCCCAGTGACCCGAGATCTTGTAAAGCTCTCTCTTTGCCATAAGGGGAGTTTTCGTGAGAAGATAACCCCTCTTTTCCTCTTCGTCCTCAACCCATCTCTGAAGCCTTTGAATAGTTCTTGCGCCCTTGGGAAGAAGAATGGGAAGACCCTGACCTATGGAGTCAACGGTTGTGAAATACTCAAGCTCGCGTCCTATCTTGTTATGATCGCGCTTAAGCGCCTCCTCCTGCTGAGTAACGTACGCCGTAAGCTCGTCTTTTGTGGGGAATGCAATTCCGTAGATGCGTTGAAGCATCTTATTGTTTTGGTCGCCCTTGTAATAAGCTCCCGTGCACTGAGTAAGCTTGAACGCCTTAACCGCGCCCGTCGTGTGAAGATGCGGACCTGCACAAAGGTCGATATACTCACCCTGCTTATAGAAGGTTAGAGTTGCGTCGTCGCCAAGCTCGGTGATCCTCTCAACCTTGTAGGGCTCGTCGAGCTCGGTCATAAGCTTTATTGCTTCTTCCTTATCAAGAACGCTCTTTTCAATGAGAAGATTTTCTTTAACTATCTTCTTCATTTCTGCCTCTATATTTTTAAGGATTTCGGGAGTAAAGGCAATTTCCGAATCAAAATCCTGAAAAAATCCCGTGTCGGTTGCGGGACCTATCGTCTGCTTGGTGTTGGGATAAAGTCTTTTTACTGCCTGAGCCATAATGTGAGCGGCTGTGTGACGGAATACGTGCTTGCCGTCCTCGTCCTTGAAGGTCAGAAGCTGAACGTCCGCATCAGCAGAAACCTTCGTTGAAAGCTCGGTAAGCTCTCCGTTAACCTTGCAGGTAATAACCTCTCTTGAAATAATACCGAGGCTCTGTGCGGCTTCGTAAACCGAAACCTCGCCCTCGAAGGAGAAAACCTCTCCGCTTGAAAACTTGATCTGTGCCATAATATATGCTCCTTAACTTGAATTACAAAAATAAAAAAAGCCCACCCTAAAGACACGTATGCCTTTCGGGGTGAGGACTTGAAAAAGAGAAAATCTCCTTGGAAAACAATTTCAATTTCCCATTTTCAATTTTCAACTCTGACGTCCCGCACGGTTCCACCCGAGCGATTAACTCATTAAATATTCAACTGTCGCAAAAATGCGCGTGGGCGGTACCACTCGTGGCGCTGGGTCCGCCCTTTCAGCTGATGGCGGCTCTCTGTGCGAAGCGTATCACGGTGACTTGTTCCACTATGTGCTATATTAGCACAAAACTGCGGAATTGTCAAGAGATTTTAAAAAGGTTCAAAATAAATTCAATAAATATTGTAATTTGGATTTGAAAGTGATATAATTTTTACAGAAGAAAATGTGCCGAGAGGAAGTGAGCGCCGTATATGTCGATAGATACGATAAAGAACGAGTATAATTTCGAGCCGGTCGTATATTATTGCGGTATCGACAAGGATCTCCCACCCGGCGCGAGATGCGGACCCGTAAGACGCGACGTATTTCTTATCGAGTCCTGCGCCAAGGGCTACGGCACTATAATTATAAACGACAGGGAATTTCCGATAACCCCGCGCTCTTGCTATTTCCTTTTGCCCGGAGATACCGTTACGCACCTAACCGACAAAACGGAGCCGCGCGAGGGCTACTATTGCGCGCTTGAGGGAGTCAGGCTTGAAAACGTGCTTCGTATGGTGGGAATAAATTCCAAAAATCCCTTTGCACCATCCGAGCTTTTTGACGAGATACACGAGCATCTTATGAAGCTTTATTTAACCCGCGGCGAGTCCGATCCCGGCTCGGAGATGCGCAGACTTGCCCATATATACAGTATCCTCGGTTCGCTTTTGAAAAACGGTGTGCAATCCGACAGCAACTATTGGTTTCACAAGGCAATAGGCTTTATGGAAACAAATTATCATAATAATATTTCGGTTGCAACTCTTGCAAACGAGGTCGGACTTGAAAGGAGTTATTTTTCAACCGTTTTCAAGGATAAAACGGGCGTGTCGCCTTACGCCTATCTGACGAGTCTTCGTATAAAAAAAGCAGTATACCTTATGAAAGAGGGGCGGCTTACGACGGGGGAGATTGCGTCAGCCGTCGGTCTTGACCCGCAAAATTTTGCAAGAATTTTTCAGCGAGAGCAGGGTAAAAGTCCGAGAGAATACAGAAAAGAGCTTTTGCTTGAAGGATGCGCGGAGGAAAAATAGACTCGGATGCGTATAAGCTTCTCGTAAGCTGCGTAGTATCAATGCAAAAAATGCGGTGAATACCGCAAAAGCATTCACCGCAAATTTTTGAATTATTTCTTTGTGAACTTAAATACGCCGATGGTTATCTGCTTGCCGTCCTCTTTAAAATAAAGATCAGCCTTAAGAAGCGAATCAATAACACCGAGAACGTATTTCTCGTCTTCGGACGCTTCGCTTGCATCAACGAAATCAAAGGAAATTGTCTTTTTGTCGTCTTTTTCCTTTATCTCGTAAGTGCCGGTGAGCTCCTTGTCACCTGCAATTATGGTAGCCTTGTCGCCTTTGAATTTTATATCAAAAAGAGGTCCGTCATAGGTGCCGGAAAGACCGCCGCAGGAAACGAGAGTAAGCATTACGCTTACTGCAATTACGCACAAAAGAACAACTGAGAGTGTCTTTTTCATAGTTTTTCTCCTTTTTAGAAATTACGTTTTCATTATAGCACATATTTTTGATTTTGTCACTAGTTTTTTTGAAATTGTCAAAAAAATCAAGATTTGATTAAGCAAAGAGTCAAATATATTAAGGAAAAACATATTTATTAATGCTAAAATTCAATTATAATTATTACGGAGGTGCATTATTATGCAATTAAAAGAACTTGCCGAAAAGCTTGGAATGGAGAGTTATCCCGAGGAATTTGAGAAAATTTACGCCGAGCTTGATGGAAACAACACCGCTTTTTTCAACAAAGAGGAGTTTGACAAGCTTGAAACCGAATACGGAATCCTTGAGGGGTACTGCGATGCGGTTGTAAGTGCGGCGGAAAAGCTGAAGCAGGATAAGGATTTAAGCCTTTGGGTATCCATGGTTTCAAAATTCGTAACGAGTGTGCCGAAGGAGAGATTCAGTGAAGCAAAACTCCCGAAAAGTGAGTCTGACGGTGCGGAAATGATGCACATATTCCCGCTTCTCGCTCTTGCGCCGACAACGATTGAGCTTTACAAAAACCACGGATTTTCAAAGGAAGAAATACACGGTATATTCAACGTATTCCGTATATCACTTCGTCTTACCGAGCAGGCAACGGGAAAGCCGGGATACAGCGCAGGTTATTATAATTGGACAAGAATTTACAGCCATTGCGAAATATTCGATTACACCTCTTTTAATTTCCAGTTTAAGAAAATGGCATTTCACGGAATGCTTCTTAAAAATAAGACGAGCGGTGAGTTTGCCGTAATAATGACCGAGGGGAAATTTAATAAGAAGGGTCTTTTGACCGACGACGAGGGTACGGACGGTGAAATAGCCTTTACTGCCGATTTTTCCGAGACCGATGAGGCTTATACAGCGCACGAAGCCGTTGGCGGATACGTTCTTCCCGAGCTAAAAAACTTTAAGAAAAGCGAGTGGGAGTGCATAGTTAAGGAGGGAGATGACATTCTTTCTCTTCACATTCCGAGAAACGTTGATTTCTCCGCCGAGGCAATTGACGACAGCCTTGATAACGGTATAAGAATCGCAAAGGAAAGATTTCCCGAATACGACCCGAAGATAGTATTCTGCTGTTCTTGGCTTCTTGACCCTCAGCTCTCTGAGCTTCAGGGCGAAAAATCCAAAATATACGGATTCGCGAACAGATTCATGAGATTCCCCGCAGGTGTGCTTAA
Organism: Oscillospiraceae bacterium; assembly: GCA_015064665.1. The sequence goes on along the minus strand of SVRU01000092.1, from coordinate 2,620 downwards.
TTCGCGCGCAGGCTTCGGATTTGTGTTCCTCGGATATTCGGAGGATAATCTCGAGGCGCTTCCCGAGGATACCAGCCTCAGACGCAAGCTCAAGGATTTCTATCTCAAGGGCGGCAAAATGGCATTTGTTCCCGGATTTATGGTTGACAGAATTATAAAATAATTTTTTGGAGAGAAGTATGAAAATTATAACGGCGCACCGCGATGAAACCGCAATGTATGCGGCAGAGGAGCTTAAAAAGTATATTCTCGGAATGTCTCGCGGAGCTATCAATCCCGAAATTGCATATGTTGATTTTGTATCAAAAAGTGATTATGGGGAGGGAGTAGTTCTCGGACTTCTCGGTGAGCTTTCGCTTGATACAAGCGACCTTGAGGACTGTTTTATAGAGGATATAATCGATATTGACGTCAAGAAATGCAGGGGTTACATAGCGGGAAGCAATATAAGAAGTATTCTGATGGGTGTTTATAAGTACTGCTCCTCGGCGGGCTGCCGTTTTCTCAGACCCGGTCCCGACGGAGATTACGTTCCGAAATCCGACATTTTATCTCATTCATATAAGTACAGAAAAAAAGCTGATTACCCCTTCAGATGTGAAATTATCGAGGGCGCCGTCAGCTACGAGCATTGCAGAGATACGGTATATTACCTTCCCAAAATAGGCATGAATTCGTATATGATTGAGGGCATCGTTCCTTATTCCTATATGCATAAATGGTACGGTCATATAGCAAACACAAAGCTCAGACGCAAGGGCCAGCGCACAGATTACGATATGCTCGTTGATTATATATCTCTTCTTGAAAAGGATATAAAAAGAGCAGGACTCATCCTCCAGACACTCGGACATGCATGGATGTTTGAAAAGCTCGGACTTGTGCGCGGAATGTCGGTTGAGGAGCAGGACGCGGCAATAAAGGATGAGCACAGAAATTATCTTGCAATGATAAACGGTAAAAGAGCGATGACGCGCGACCAATTCTATACGAATTTCTGCTATTCGAATCCCGATGCAAGAAAAATTCTCGTTGATACGATAGTCGAATACTCCGAGTCTCATCCTTACGTTGATTACGTTCACGTGTGGCTCGCCGATTCCACAAACAACTGGTGCGAGTGCGAGGAGTGTCGGAAGCTTGAGCCATCCGACCACTACATAACCCTTCTTAACGAAATGGATGAGGCACTTACGGCAAAGGGACTTAATACAAGAATAGCTCTTATTATGTACGTTGAAACGGTAAGGCCGCCCAAAATAATGCGTCTTAACAATCCGAAAAGATTTTCCATGACGGTTGCGATAGGCTCGCATTACGAGGAGGGCTATAAGCCCGTTGAATATAATGGCGAAATTCCGCCCTACAAAATCAACGAATATAAGGAATTTCCCGCGGCTCTCAGATTTAAGTGCCACGATGAGTGGAAGCGCATGTGCGGGGGACTTAAAAGCACAGTTTTCGAATACCGCTTCTATATTGACCAGTATTGCGATTTGGGTCATATGCAGCTCTCCCGCGAAACCCACAGAGATATGAAAAATCTTGAAGCTGTAAATTTTCAGGGTGTTCTCAGTGACAAAACACACAGAATGTATATGCCCACCTCTCTTCCCATGATTATGATGGGCGAGGTTATGTTTGATAAAAACCTCGACTTTGAAGCTCGCGCAAACGAGTATTTTGACGGCGCGTTCGGCAAGGACGGCAAAAAGGTCCGCGAGTATCTCGAAAAGCTTACCGAGCTTATCTCTCCTTCTAATTTCAGAGTTGATAAAAATCTCGGAATCGAGGAGATGGGCATAGGAATCGCTGTAACGAAGAAGAAATCCTGGATAAACAACCCCGAGGTTGCCGAAAAAGCAAGGCAGATTCCAGCGCATCTTGACGAATTTCTTCCTATAATAAAAGATAATATCGCCTATGCCGACGATAACTCAAGACTTCTTTCATGGAAGTATCTTGAATATCACAGCGAGATATGCAGAAGATTTTCCGAAATTCTTCTCGCAGGCGCGGTAGGCGACCTTGAGAAAGCAAAGGAAAAATTCAAAGACATCGAGGAATATCTTTCTATCCACGAGCTTGAGTTCCATTACGGCTTTGACGTGTTCCTCTTCCTCCGATATTTAAGGCTGAAGCTCGGTCTTCCGTCTGTCCCATATTACGACTGAAAGCTATAACAACAAAAAAGAACGGTTCTCTCTGTATTCTTAGCGGAGAAATGGCAGTCGCAAAATTTCGGCAGAGATATTGTTTTCTCTGCCGATTTGTGATATAATGGTGGTAGCGTAAAAGCCTCCCTTTACACAAGGGAGCCTTTGGATGCGCGCAACCTTAGGGGTATGGGCTTTGCCCTATGCCAGCGTTGCTTACAACGCTGTAATACAAAGGCGAAACCGGCGATAAAATAGTTTTATAGCGAAGGAGATACATGTAATGAGTAGAAAAAAACTTGAAACCTATTTGGAATTGCTGAGCGGAAGTATACTGGATAATTTAACATTAGCTGCTCAGATGATGATGTTTTCATTTGGAAATATTGCTATTCATTCTCAGTGCTTTACAAGAATTATGCACAAAAATCAGATTTTGCTGACGACTTTGGATTATCAAAATT
>SVRU01000091.1 GCA_015064665.1 Oscillospiraceae bacterium | reverse complement strand
TAAGAGAGGGTATATATCTTCATCCCGGTCCTAAGGCGCTTGCTTTTGCAGAGCTTCACGACGAGGACGCGCGCGGATGCCACAACACCGACGCGCATCTGCGCTCACAGCTTATAGGACGCAGCGAAACTATCGCCGTAATCGACGGTGCAGCCGACCTCGGCTCGTTCGGCAACGTATTTCTAATCGACTTTGATACGACAAGAGCCCGTCAGAGAAAACTGCGCCTTACCGTTATCGGCGAATAATAGGAGACAAACTATGAAAAAAGTAAAAGTAGGCTTTCTTCCGCTTTATTTGAAATTATACGACGACCGCGTAAGCTCCATTCGTCACGACATGGAAAAGTATTGCGATTCGGTTGCTGAAAAGCTTGAAGAGGCGGGGCTTGAGCTTGTCCGCGCCGACATCTGCCGTATTGCGCCGGAATTTGACGCGGCAGTAAAAGGCTTTGAGACGGCTGACGTCGATGCCGTTATTACGGTGCATCTGGCGTATTCCCCCTCGCTTGAGTGCATTGACGCGCTCGCATCTACCAATCTTCCTATACTGATTCTCGACACGACGAGAGATTATAACTTCGGCTTTGACGTCGCTTCGGGGTCGATGATGTTCGACCACGGTATTCACGGCGTGCAGGATATGTGCAATCTTCTCAAACGCAGGGGCAAGGATTACAGTCTCTTTGCCGGACATTACCTTGAAAGCGAAGTTGTCGCACGCGTTGCCGATGCCGCAAGAGCGATTAAGGCGGCAAAGAGCATCAGCGGTATGCGCGTTGCCGGAATCGGCGGCGCTTTTCGCGGAATGGGTGACTTCGTTCCGTCGAAAAATGCTATGGCGCGCCTCGGTGTAGAGCTTGTTGAATGCGACGGCGGTGAGCTTGCGGCTGCGCGCGACTCTGTGAGTGATGAAGAGATTTTAGCCGAATACGAATCCGATTGCAAGGAAAACAGCGCAAACGCCGTATCGTTCGAGGATTACTCCTTCTCCGCGCGCGTCGGTCTTGGCATTCGCAAATGGCTCGAAAGCAAGAAAATCGGCGCGTTTTCAATGACCTTTCTCTCTGCGGGCAAGCTTGACGGCTTTGACACTATGCCTTTCTCCGAAGCGTCTAAGGCTTTGGCGCGCGGCGTAGGCTACGCCGGCGAGGGTGACGTTTTGACGGCGGCTCTTATAGGCGCGCTCTCCGAAAGCTTTGACAAGGTGAACTTCACAGAAATGTTCTGCCCCGACTGGAAGGGTGGCTCGGTCTATATGAGCCATATGGGTGAGAGCAACGTTGCTCTGCTTGAAAACAGGTATACGGTCATCAAACCCTTCCCTTACGCCGACAGTCCCGACCCCGCTTGTATTCTCGGTCATATGGTTGCGGGCAAGGCGTGCATTTTCAATCTTCTGCCCAACGCGGAGGATTGGTTCGACGTTATCATTGCCGAGGGCGAAATGCTTAAGCTCCCCGAAAGCATCGAGGGTCTTCCCAACTCGATGAACGGTTGGTTCAAGCCTGATATGCCTCTTGACGCATTCCTTGAAAAATACAGCGAGCTTGGCGGAACGCATCACAGCGCACTCGTTTACGGCGTCAGCGCAAAGTCGCTCGCCCTGTTTGCAAAGACTCTCGGTATGAAATATACCATTATTTAACGGTGCGTGATATGGAAAAATATGCAATAGGTCTTGATTTGGGGACCTCATCCGTAAAGGCAGTGCTTTTTTCAAAGCAAAGCGGCGTCGTCGCAAAGGATAGCGAAGCCTTCGTTTATGCGTCCGCTTATCTGCCCGACGGAAGCGAGTATCTCGGAATCGATATGGAAAATTTCTATGGAAAAATCTGCACCGTTTTGCGCCGTCTTGCAAAATTTATCCCGAACGGAGCTGAGTTTGCTGGACTTGCCATGGCAAGCGCATCGGGCAACAGCGTCATCTGCGATGCTGACGGCAATGCAATAATCGACGGATATTCATGGCTTAACCGCGCCTTTGATGATGAGACAGCCTCGGTATTCGGCAAGGATTTCGGCCCCGAGGTGCGTGAAGCGGCGGGATGGAGCTTCGTTTCATCCTTTCCGCTCGGTCAGCTCTCGCATCTGCGCCTTCACGCGCCCGATTTATTGGATAACGCCGCAACCGTTTGTATGTCGACCGAGTACGTATTACACCGTCTGACAGGCAGGTGGGGCGTAGACGTGTCGACTGCAACCCCGTTTTATCTTCTCGACCAGAAAAAGAGAGGCTGGAACAAAGATTTTCTTGAGCGGCTCGGAATTCCCGAATCTAAGCTGCCGCCTCTGTACGAGAGCGGTGAACTTCTCGGCAGCATAACCGAAGCTGCAGAACGTGACACGGGTCTACCATTTGGCTCTCGCGTTTATCTCGGCTCGTTCGACCATCCAACTGCCGCACGCGCCTGCAACGTTCAAAAACAGGGAGATCTTTTGATTTCATGCGGCACGTCCTGGGTTTGCTTCTTTCCTATGGACAAACGCGAGAATATAGTATCGGGCAAAGTACTCGCGGACCCCTTTTTGACACCCGACGGACCTTGGGGCGCAATGTTCTCGCTCACCCGCGCAAGCGAAAAAATCAACGAGGTCGTTGAGAAATATATTGACACAAGTAAGGACAAATTCCTCACTCTTGACAAGCTTGCGGCATCTGCTCCGAGCGGCGCGGGCGGACTTTCCATCAATCCGCGCGAGGATATTCCCGACCTTTCGGCATATCCGAAGGAAAACGTTGCCCGCGCGCTTATGGAAGGTATCGCAAACGCGCTCAAGCAGCGCATAGCCGATTTCATAAAGGTCGAGCGCATCACGATGTGCGGCGGCCCCTCATCAAGCCCCGTGTGGCGCGAAGTGCTGTCGGAAATTTTCGGTGCACCCGTCAGCGTTACCTACGGCGCGCACAGCGGAGCCGTTGGAGCGGCTTTATATGCTCTTAAATGATTTTAAAATTTTTACGGTAATTTTCTGCTAAAAAAATAAAACCGAGGCTGACTTAAGTTTTTTGCTTAAGTCAGCCTCGGTTTTTTAGGGGAGCGGTCAGATTTCACATTCGCTCTCAAGCTCGAAGGTCTTGCAGAATTCCGACGGCGTTTTCCCGGTATATTTCTTAAAAACCTTTGCGAAAAACTGTTGATTTTCAAAACCGCAGGCACGCGCAATTTCGCTTTTCGTGTGCAGTCCGCCAAGCAAAAGTTTTTTTGCCTTTTCCACCCTCTCCAGATTTATGTAGCAGACAGGTGGCATTCCGTACAATTCGCTAAAACGTCTGCGGTAATAGGAATCACTGTATCCGCTGATACTTGCAAGCATCCGTACCGATATTTTTTCATCAAGATGCTTATGGATATAGTCGGTAGATAAATTGATTCCCTCACACTCTACCGTCTGTGCGCTTGGGTCGATTGTATGCAGCTTCAAAAGCGTATGCAATATACTAAATATTTTACCTTTGATAGCAAGATTATAACCAACGTTCTTTGCCATCGCCATCTTCAGAGCCTCGTCAAACGCTAATGCAATCTCTTTGTTATTCGCCGGAATTCTTATCATTCTGAACGGAATATCCCGTCCATCAGTCAAAAAGGATATCCCCATAAAGCCAATGTCCTCATCCCCTGCCGACGTAAAGGTGTAGGACTGACCCCTTGGCAAAAAAACAACGGTATTCGGCATTATGCGAAAGGAAATGTCATTGTCTTTATAATCCAAAACGCCTTTATAAAACAGTACAAGTCCGGAGGAGTGCCGGTTTTTCGTTTCGTAAACCCAATCTTTTTCATGCTCTTTTCGAATTGCGGATATAAATTTCGTAACCGTAATATCGAAATCAACGTAACCGTCCATGCGAAAGCTCCTGAATTTTACGGGATAGGTATTACTTAACCGCGTTCAGTATTTCTGCCGCCTGCTCGTCGGAAATCGAAAGCGTTGCCGCAGATGCATTAGCCTCAAGCTGCTTAATATTTGAAGCCGCGGGAATTACGGGACCCATGCCGGATATGTGAAGCATCAAAGCGAGGGTCAGAGTCGCAACGCTGACACCCATGGAATCTGCATATTTTGAAAGAATTTGAAGTCTTTCCATAATCGACTCACTCTCAAGCGCACTGAGATTATTTTCATCAAACAGCCTGTCGCCCTTGCCTATGCTCGTTTTATCGTTGTAGCGGCCTGTCAGAAGTCCCTGACCGAGAGGGCCCCATGCGATAAAGGAAACCTTTTCATTTGCGCAATAATCAAGAACGCCGGGATGCGCCGCATCCTCGCCCCTTATAATATCGAATCGGTTTTGAACCGCGCAAACGCGCGCGCGGAGAGGACGGTTTTCTTTATAAAAGGCTTCGTAATCGCAAAGATCCTTTACGTCGGCATTCGAAATAGCGAAATAACGCACGCATCCCTCGCGGATAAGATCCTCAACGGCAAGAAGACTTTCTTCAAGCTCGATCAAGGGGTCTGTGTGGTGGAAATAAAGCAGGTCCATATGGTCTGTCTGAAGGCGTTCAAGACATGCGTGTACCGAGTCAAGTATATTTGCGCGTGAAAGACCCCAGTGATTAGGTGTTCTTCCGTCCATACCGCCCCATACTTTAGAAGCAACGACGATATCTCTGCGCTTGTCGGGGTTGTTTTTCAGCCATTTGCCGATAAGACGCTCGGAGTTGCCGGATGCCGCGTTATAGCGGTTTGCGGTATCCCAAAGTGTGACGCCAAGCTCCCACGCTCTGTCAAAAATCTCCATTGCCTGCGCTTCGTTAACTCTTGAGCCGTCGCCGGTTTCGGGATAGCCGTATTTCCATGTTCCGAGTCCTACCGCGGATACTCTGAGACCGCTCTTTCCAAGCTGTCTGTACGGCATACCGTGGAAATCGGTAAGCTTTGCGGGAACGTTATAAAGTTCAATATTTGGTTCAAGCTGTGACATAATAAAATTCCTTTCAATTTCGTTATTTACACAAAAAACTTTGTTTTTTTATATTATTCATCGGCGGTATGCTGAAGCTGATTATACTTTTCTATCGCGCATATTCCGTGTTTTCTCGCCTCGGCAAGCGCAACCATAATGCAGCCGAAGCTGTGCGGCTCGTTTCTGAAGCTCTTGGGAATGCAGACGTACGCATATACCGTGCCGCGCTCATCTCCGTCGCCGGGGAAGCTGTTTGACTCACAGGAGTTATAGGTGTTATAATTCTCGGATATGCAATGATTTGCAAGACCCGAAAGAGCCATATCAAACGACTTTTTATACTTTTCGTCCGTCAGAATACCAAGCCTTATACCGACACCGATTCCGTAGGCGAGAAGTCCCGTACCGCTGCTCTCCTCCCATGCGCCCTCCATGATCATCTCCTGACGCCACAGTCCGCGCATCGACTGATATTTCACGATACTCTCGCAAAATGCCTTGTACCTTGAAACTACGTCGTCATAGTATTTAGAACTCTTGGGAAGATATTCGATAAGCTCGGCAAACGCCACCATCATCCAACCGTTTCCTCTCGACCAATGATCCTCGCTGCAACGGTTGGGGTCATCCTCGTATCTTCCTCGCACCTGATGAACAAGACCGCATTCCTTATCTAAAAGCGCGTCAAATATCAACACCGTCTGCTCCGCCGCAAAATCTACGTAGCGTTGCTCCCCAAGACCAAGTCCCGCAAACAGCATAAAGGGCGCTACCGCAGTAATCGCGTCCGCCCAAATCCATTTCCACGGAACAGGATTTTTATAACAAATGATACCGTCGTCGGTGCGCAACGCGTTGTAGGTCTCTTCCGCATAGGCGCGAATATCTTCCGCCAATTCATCATACTCGCCCTTGTAGAATAAATAAGCCCTCGCAATTCCGCCTATTCTGTAAAGCTCAAAGCTATATCCGGGATGGTTGATTTCATCAGGATATTTATTAAGATGCGCCTTGCATCTCTCAAGCAGATTCTTGTTATCCGCCGCAACGGCCCCCTTCACCGCTCCAAACAAGGTAAACAAGCTGTAATATTGCCTCATGTGCGTCAGTGTCTCGGCGCGCGTAAGCAAGGTCTCAATCGCCGTGTCAATCGGCATCTTTATAAGCTGTCTCAATTTTTACACCCCCCGTTGTTTTGTTTTTTCATACTTATTATACAACTTGGAAAAAGAAAAATCAAGATGCATAACAATTATGAATTTATACTTTTCGCTACTTATTAAACGGAGTTTCTCTTGCCTTGGATATATCATTTAAAATAAATCAAAGCAATTGAAGTTCTAATAAAAATATGCTATAATTTTCTCATCGACAAAAAGAATTTACCAACGGTATTTTTCAAATCAACGTTTTATGAAAATTTTGTTGTTCCGTTTCTTCAAGCAACTTGATATAATAAGCTCACAATAAAAACACCGAAAAGGAGAAACAAAATGAACACAGACAAAATTTTCGCAGAATCCATAGCAAAGGAGTACGCGCTCAAGGACAACTCAAAAATAGTTGCCCTTCGCAAGCTTGACAGAAAGGCAAAATTACCCGCAACCGTCTTCACGTATACTTGGGGAATTATTTTCACGCTTGTATTCGGTACGGGAATGTGCCTTGGTATGCAGGTTATCGGCAGCGGAAATACCGACATGGTAATTGGAATTATCGTCGGTATTATCGGTATGATTGGATGCGGTATAAATTATCCTATTTATAATAAGATGCTTGAAGGCGGCAAGAAAAAATACGCTTATGAAATCGTGGAACTGGCAAGAGAAATCAGCGAAGAAAACTAAGCATTCACGGAGGGCTTTTTATGAATAAGAGCGAAAGCAAATACTTTAATACGGCAATCAGGATGGACGAAGCCCTCATTACTCTGCTTGAAAAAAAGGACTTTGAGTATATCACCATCAAGGAGATATGTGACGCAGCAGGGGTAAACCGTTCAACCTTTTATCTGCATTATGAGAATACCTCGGATTTATTAAAGGAAACTACCCGTTATATCCTTGATAAGCACTTTGCTTACTATTCGGCTGACACAAAAGGAATCACAGAACACTTTGTAAATTGCGAACTTAGGAATCTAGTATTTATTACCTCTAAATATCTCGTTCCGTACCTTTCTTTTATCAAAGACAATCAACGTATATTTAAGGTTTCAATCAAACAGTTCAACTCATTGAGTATGGATGACGTATACGGCAAAATGTTCGAACACATTTTCAACCCCATTCTTGAACGTTTCCGCGTTCCCGAAAAGGAGCGCGCCTACGTGATGAAATTCTATTTGACAGGTATTTATGCCATAGTAATGGAATGGCTTGATAAGAGCTGCTCCGATGATATGGAAGCTGTTATTAAGGTTATTGTCGATTGTGTGATGGGCGAGAGGAATATCGATGGATAGAACTTCGAAATTCGCTCTTGCAAGTCTGGTGTTCAACGCAGCGTTTGCGACTTATCATCTTGCGTTGGGATTGATTTCAAGCTCTTGGTGGTTGCTGAGCGTAGGCTCGTACTATCTTGTTTTAAGCCTTGTACGCTTCGCTGTGCTGCGCTCCAAATCCAAGATTTTCATCACCAAGTTTACAGGATGGATGCTGATAATACTCTCCGTCACCCTTGTGGGAACCGTTATACTTTCGACAGTCCAAGACAGAGGTCACAAGCTTCATATGATTGTGATGATAGCGATGGCGGCTTACGCCTTTACAAAAATAACTCTTGCGGCGGTAAAACTCGTAAAAGCCCGCAGAAGCGCATCGGCAACGCTGACTACGCTCCGAAACATATCCTTTGCGGATGCCTTCGTTTCGATATTCGCCCTGCAACGCTCAATGCTGGTATCGTTTGAGGGAATGGCTAAAACGGAAATTGTAATTATGAACGCCGCGCTCGGCTCCGCCGTGTGTGTGATTGTCTTTTTGCTGGGCATCAACCTTTTACGAACAAAAAGATACCGTTTAACGAATTGAATAACGTGCAAATAGAAGGAGGCTGAGTTAAAAGCTTTTAATTAAGCAGACGGCTCAGCTATTAAGTCATTATTAGCTCTTTATTTACATAATCTGCGCAAGCCTTCTCAAGCAGAAGAAAATCATTGCAGCGCTTGGCGAGGGATGAGCCGTTGCCGTCCTTCATTTTATTTTTTATTCTTCATCGTTGTTACGGAAGAAACAGGCATTCGACGAAGCTCGCTCATTTTTGAACAAAAGTCTTTAAATTCCGTTTCTGTCAGCGAGTCGGTTTCATAGAGAAAATGCAAGTCATATAGAAATCAAATGCTTTGCGGAAGAAGCATTATAAATCAAAAAGAGCTAACAGACTTCAACTGAAATCTGTTAGCTCAATTTTTTATTTATGAATAATACTCGAATGTTTCCAAAACGTTGCCACGAGGATGTTTTGGACTTCAAAAGTCCTTACGCCACAAGGCTTTTTGCCATTTTTGGTGTTTTTGACAAACCTTTCTATCGTCAGTGGGGCAAAGTTTTTTATCCACATTGAATGAAGATAAAACTGTCATTTTATTCACACTTTTGCCCGAAAATCAAGGTTTTACGGCACTTTTTGAGTAAAAAAAGACCTCAAAGGAAAACTCCTTCAAGGTCTGATTTGATTATTCAATTTTGCCTTTTGTGGTTATTGGTTTTTGCCCAAAAACATAGTATCAAACCTTGTGTATGTATTATATCATACTTTTGCAAAAAATTCAACTACATACAGCGAAATTAACTCAACGATTTCAAAAAATCTTTCATTTTTTTGCTGGCTCTAATTTTAAGTGTTTGTACTGGAGGGAATATCTCAACTTCATTTGTGTTTGGATTTCTGCCTCGTCTTTCTCTGCGATTAACCACCTCGGCACTTAAAAAATTCTGCCAGATTATTTTTTCTTCCAAAACACACACATAGTCATAAAAAATCTCAACCAATGTGTCACAGAATTTTGTGCATTCTT
>SVRU01000090.1 GCA_015064665.1 Oscillospiraceae bacterium | reverse complement strand
ACAAGAATTATGCACAAAAATCAGATTTTGCTGACGACTTTGGATTATCAAAATTGGGATGAGGTAGATGATAAAAACAATGATGAATGGTATAATTTATCTTTGCATAAAAATCTGATCATAAATAACAAGGTAATTAAAACAGAACTTACGAATAGTAACGATTTGTTTATATGGTTGGAAAATGACATACAATTGCAAATATTTATTTCCAATGGATTTCCTCATTATGTAGAAGATTGCGAACAATGGCGAATTTTTAAAAATGATGGAGAGAATATGCCACACACGGTGGTGTATTCTAATTACATTCAAGAAAAATAAAACAACACACGCCGACAGACCTAAAAAAACTGTCGGCGTGTGTTATTTGTTTGCTTCAGAGCAAATCCGTACCATAGAAAAAACCGATTCGTGATTTCTCCGCTAAGAACATCGCCCCTTTTCACCGTTCTTTTTTATCTGCGGGTGAAAAAAGTAAATGATTGTTGTCAAAAATAGTAATAAGCTACTGCTGGTAGAGTAGTTTTTTTGTGAAGTAGAGTTTGGTTTTGCCGTTCTACCAAAGGCATTTTAAGCATAGAGCAGACGATGTAATAATTAGATTGACTTTTACGCATTTGAACAATATAATTGAGTTGTAAATCAAATTCGGCAAGAGCCGCAGGGGGAATAAAATATGGAAAACGTCAAAAAAACAATGCTGCACGGATTTAAAAACAGCTTCGGTAAAGAAAAGGTCGATATACCCGAAAGAGAATACTTTAAATACGAGGAAGTAACACACGCGGTAACTCACGGTATAGGCGCTGGGCTCAGTGTGCTTGCTTTAGTACTGCTCTTGTTAAAGACCTCGGGGTTAGGATTTCTCTCTGTGCTTTCTGCTTCTGTTTATGGAATCTCTATGATTGTTCTTTATTCTGCATCCTGCGCGTATCACGCATCTTGTTCGGTTTACGGTGATTATAAACCAAGCCGTGTCCGTGATTTCTTTATGAAATGTGACCACTCAACGATATTCTTTCTTATTTTGGGAACTTATACACCTGCTTGTCTTGTATCCATGCGCGGTCCTGTTGGTTTTACCGTTTTCGGTATCGTTGCATCATGCTGTATTTTTGGTTTTGTTTTGAACGTAATCAGCGTTGAACGTTTTTATAAGGTAAGTCAAATTCTCTATCTTCTCACGGGCTGGACTATCGTCGTGGCTCTCTATCCTTTCTATAACGCTATCGGTCTGCGCGGAATCGGATTTCTTGTGCTTGGCGGAATTCTTTACACGGTGGGCGTCGCTTTTTATAAGATGAAGAATATTCCAAATATGCATATCATATGGCATCTTTTCGTTCTTGGAGGAAGCGTTATGCACTATGTAATGGTGTATTTTTATTGCTTCTAAAATATATAAAATACGGTAACCGAGGTCTCTCAAAAAGAGTTGACTTCGGTTTTTACGTTGAAATTTGGCACAAAACAGGCAATTATTGGCACGAACATGCGGTAAAAGAATGTTATAATGAAACTATATCGCGTTTTGTGATTACAGACCGAAATAACAAAAAAGAGAGGAAAGACGTGTTGAATAAGAAAAAAATTATTTTTATTGCCTTGGCGGCAGTAACGCTTGCGTCGGTTTTAGCTGTATTTTTGTTAATAGGAGGTAAGCAAAAAATGAATAACATAAGTCTTGAAAAAACATCATCGCGTAACGCGGCGATAACCGTATCGCCGGGAGATGAGATTACCTATACCTTGATTCTTTCAAACAGCGGCGATAAAGCGCGCAAGCTTACAGTCAAGGATAAAATTCCCGAAAACACGTCGTTTGTTTCGGGTGAGGTAACGTGTAATAACGGCTCTTTAAGCTGGACTGCTGAGGTCCCGGCAGGAGAGCGAGCGCTTTGCTCCTATACCGTAAAAGTAAAGAACGATGCAAGTCTTCTTGACGGCGGAATAATTTCAGCGCCTAATGCCGTCGTCGGCAAAAAAGAGGCTTCCTGCAATCCGATATACGTAGCTACGACGCTTAACTCTGCAGACAGAGAAAGGCTTGCTCTTGGAATAACCGTTATCACGTACAGTGAAGAGGTCGATCCTATAACCCAAATCAAAAGCATGTATAGCGTTGCCTTTTCAAAAACACCTGCCCTTAGCGGCTTGCCGATCGATGTAATTGACGGTATTTTTGAATTTGAAGGCGAAGTCGGAAAAAATTATCGTGATATGGTTATTCCGACCTTTTACGGCGGAGCCGACGTCGAGATACCCGAGGGTGCGAATTTTAAGGGCGAGAGTGCGGAGATATCCTTAAGCGGACTTATCGTAGGAGATATAATTATCTCAAGGAATAAATCCGAAGCTTCACTCTACGTATTTGACGGAATCAATTTGTTGTTGGTTTCCGACATATGTCAGACCGTAGACGCCGAGCAAGCTCTTGCGGAGATTTCGTTCTCGTCTGCCTATGCGGCGCTTCGTCCCTCGATTTCAATGAAAACCTTATATCATTACGAGAGTGTTGACAATTCCGACGGGGAGCTTACCGATGCGCAGAAGGCTCTTTTGGCAACCGCAAAGGCGTATTATCTTCGCGGCTACAGACTTCAGTACGATGATACGAGAATGTCAGCGTCATACGAGTCGGTAAACGACAGGGGTGAATTCCGCTGGCAGATAGGCAGCTATAATCCCGAGGACTACACGTCGGAAAAATGGGGTTATGTGAATTGCGCCGCGTTTACTTACGAACTATACCGCAACGCACTCGGATACGATCTCGGATCTCTTTACACTACCGCACAGCTTGCAAGTCATTATGCAAACGGGGGCGCAGCGGGCGTTTTGATGTATCCTTATCAGTACGTTCCCGGTATGAACGTTGATGAAGAAACGCGCGCGGCGGTTGAAAAAGCATTTCTTGAGGAGCTTGAGGTCGGCGACCTTATCGTCGTTCGAAGAAACAACGGCAACGGGCACGTTATGATGTACGTCGGCAACGATACCGTTATTCACAGCAGCGGTAGCAGCTTTAACTATAACAAGGATTCCGAAACCTACGAGCCTACGATAAGATATATGAATATCGTCGGTTATCTTTTTGAGCCGACCGCAACGAATTATATATTCAGAGACGACAGATACGTAACGCGTTTGTGCATCGTCAGACCTCTCGACAAATACGAGGGAACGATTCCCGAGAATACTCGGCTCCGTATGGAAAATCTTGGAGACGTACTGTCTGAAAAGCTTTCGTCAGCCCCCGAGGGAAAAACGGTGAACGTAGGCGATGACGTGACCTTTACCTTCAGAATAAAGAACGTCGGCAAAACCGAAAAGACGCTTACCGTGACCGAGCTTATACCGTCAAACTCGGTTTTGAAGTCTGACGGAGGAGCAACCCTGTCGGGTGATAAGCTCACGTGGGTTGTAACCGTCGCGGCGGGCGAAACCAAGGATATCTCATACACGGTTACGGCAATCGGCGAGAGCGGCTCTCTTATCGAAAGCGGCGAAAGCATGGTCGGCGGAGTTCTCCACACCTGTCCTGCGGTTCGCATTGCCACCACCCTTACCGAAGCAGAGGAGGCGGCGATAAAGGCGGCGGTTAACAAGTTTAGAGAGAATAACTCCGATAATATCGTCGGTGCCGAGCTTGTAAACGCAATATACAGGGAAGCGGGACTTGATGCGCCTTTTGCCGACGAAAACGGTGAGCCGATATCCGATTCCGACCTTAGAGCGTCTATGATGACGGGAATCACCGAGGGGGTTGAAAACGGCGGCACGGTATGGAAGCTTAATGAGGAAAGCGAATTTTCCGACATGCTCATACACGGAATGTACGGCGGAAGACGGGTTTTCACTCCCTTGCGTTACAGCTCATCCGAAAAAATCAACTCCGACCGTTCAAGATTGCCGCGTGAGCAGGCTCTTTCCGTCGGCGACGTTATAGTCGTTAAATTTTCAAGCGGCGAAAGAATGTTTATGTATATTGGCGACGGCATTCTGGTAAATCTCTCGGTTGTAAAGCTTGATTACGATACCTATTCGGCATCGACAAGACTTATGAGAATGATGTCTGCGTATCACTACTACTTTATTCTCCGTCCTTCAATGAGATAAACGGGGGAATCCCCCTAGCGCAACAGAGGCCGATTCAAGTTAAAACAACTTGAGCCGGCCTCGTTTAAATTATCTTACAGGCTCCATTGCACCCGATGGAGAAAGTGCGCCTTCGGGACGTGGAAGACTTTTTACCGTTTCGGGTTTGTTTTTGCACCTCTCCCAAAATTCGTCGTTTCTTGAAAGATAGTAATTGCTTGGCGCAGTTAATCCGAATACGGAATATATTGCGCTGTAAAGCCTTTGACCTGCAATAAGAGTACCGTCAAGATCCGACTCCCACCGCAGACCGTGACCGTAGAGGTAGCCCTGCTGCAATTTTGAGCCTCTCGTAAGGTTTCCTGCAAATCCACCGTCATCTCTTTTTAAAAGAAGCGCGCAGTCGATAGCGCGGTTTACGATATCCGCGCCGGACTCGTAAAGAAGAGCTCTCAGCTTATCGGTATTCTCGCCCGCATAGTCAAGAATTCTTTTTAAAAGAACGAAAGGATTCCAAATAAACGTGGCGCTTGTGGGCGGCGTATCCCCCGTATAAAGCCTTTTTACGCTTTCAATAGCAAGCTCTGAATTAGGGTAGGGATGCTCGGTGCTTGTAAAAAACGCAGAGAGCTTCATTGCTCCGTTCGTGTTCATCCAGCCAAGCCCCTCTCCGAAAAGTCCGGTATTTAAATTTTGTTTTGCTTTTATGTAATTGCGAGTAAGGTCGTAAAGGCCCGCCGCTTTAATAAGCGAGCCCGCTGTGGAGAGCTTTTGTCCCGTGGACCAAATAGACTTTTGCGACCAATCGAGCGAATCGAGATATTCAGTCATTTTTTCTTCACTCTGCAAATATTCCGGCAGGGTCGCGTTTGAAGCTATTCCTTCGGATTTTATTCTATCCTCTGGGAGCGCGTAAAGCTGCTTGTATCCGCAACGGCTGAGAATGCTCTTGCTGTACGCAAGGTCGCGGTTAAGGCGCGGTCCTGAGGTGATTTTGCCCCAAAGCTCCTCATAAAAGAACCCGTCCGACTCGTCTTGATGGCTTTGTATCCATTTTCCAACCTTTTCTTTATACCAATCGGGAAGGGTCATTCCTCCGGCTAAAAGCGCCTCTTGAACAAAGCATGTACCCTCGGCAAACGGTGTCATTTCTTTGGAATCGCGGGAAGATATGCTGTAATAAAATCCGCCCGTCTCCGAATCGTAAAGCTCGTAGAAATAATCAAGAGTTTCTTCACCGACAAGAACGTTAAGCCGCGCAAGCGCCGCTTGCAAAGCCTCCGGAAATTTATCAAAGCTATTCTGATTCATTATCAGTTCCTCCGTCTGTTTGTTAATTCTATCCTAAATCTTTTCAAAATAAAAGTCAAGTTAAAAACGCACAATTTTAACGGTTTTACATAAGAAAATACCGAAATATTCTTGACAAATTCAAATAAATGGTGTATCATATATGCGTAAAAGGGAGTAGCTAGGCGCGCTAGCGTCTCCGACAATCGTCATTACAGCCTTGAGCTCGGTTGTCGGTACTGTATAAAGGTAGCAAGACTTTTGCAATCACTACGGATTGCAAAAGTCTTTTTTGATTTTCCTTCCTATATAATGTTATTATGGAGTAAATCCAAGAAATAAAGGAGTCAAATTTAGAAATGAAATTTTACCTTGAGGAAACATCCAATGTTTTCGATGCCGTCGGGGGCTCATCAGACGGTCTTTCATCGTCAGATGCTTCGGCGAGACTCGAAAAAAACGGAAAAAACAAGCTCGTTGAGGGCAAAAAGGAATCGATGCTGCATAGATTTTTAAAGCAGCTTGCAGAGCCGATGACTATAATTCTGCTCGTTGCCGCGGCAATTTCCGCAGGCGTTGAGATTTATAACGGACTTCAGCACGGCTTTGAATTTCCTGCCGATGTCGTGATAATTCTTGCCGTTGTAATCATTAACGCGATTCTCGGAGTATTCCAAGAGAGTAAGGCAGAGAAGGCTATCGAAGCCTTGCAGGAGATGTCAAAGGCTCAAAGCAAGGTTATTCGTGACGGAAAGCAGATATTTATTCTCAGCGAAGATCTCGTAGTCGGTGATATTATTCTTCTTGAAGCAGGTGATGCAGTTCCTGCCGATGCCCGTATTATTGAGTGTGCATCTATGAAAATAGAGGAAGCGGCCCTTACGGGCGAATCGGTTCCGGTTGATAAAAAGGTTGAGGCGCTTGAGCCTGGAACGAACGGCGACGTTGCTCTCGGTGACCGCAAAAATATGGTGTTTATGGGCTCGACCGTGGTTTACGGAAGAGGAAAGGCTATCGTTGTGGCAACCGGTATGGATACCGAAATGGGTAAGATTGCCGATGCACTTGCACAGGCAGAGGAGGGAAAAACGCCTCTCCAGATAAAGCTTGCAGGTCTTTCAAAGATACTCACCTATCTCGTTATAGGCATATGCGTGATAATTTTCGGCGTTCAGCTTATTCGTGACGGCATAGGCTTCGAGCCTGTTCTCAATTCCTTTATGATTGCAATATCGCTTGCTGTTGCCGCAATTCCCGAGGGACTTGCAACCGTCGTTACTATCGTTCTTTCGATAGGTGTAACCAATATGTCAAAGCGCAATGCTATTATACGTAAGCTTACCGCTGTTGAAACTCTTGGCTGTACACAGATAATCTGCTCGGATAAGACGGGTACTCTTACTCAGAACAGGATGACTGTGGTTGACCATTACGGTGATGACGAGGGGCTTTTAGCAAATTCCATGTCGCTTTGCTCTGATGCTGAGTTTGATACTGAAGCAGCAGGTGCGGTAGGCGAGCCCACTGAATGCGCTCTCGTCAATTATGCAGAGACACTTGGACTTTCAAAGAATACTCAGAAAAGCGTTTACGTCCGTATCGGTGAAGTTCCGTTTGATTCCGGCAGAAAAATGATGAGTACGGTTCATCGCACCGAGGAGGGCAAGCTCGTTCAGTTTACAAAGGGCGCACCCGACGAGCTTCTTAAAAGATGCACCTGCGCTCTCGTTGGCGGAAGCGTAGTTGAGCTTACCGAGAGCGTTCGCGCTGATATTCTTTCGGCTAATAAGGCAATGGCTGACAAGGCGCTCAGAGTGCTTGCAGCAGCCAAGAAGGATCTTGACGCAGAGCCGTCGGAATACACCGCTGACAGTGTTGAAAACGAGCTTTGCTTCGTCGGTCTTGTGGGTATGATAGACCCTGTTCGTCCCGAGGTTAAGCCCGCAATAGACGAGTGCCGCTCCGCAGGTATAAGACCCATTATGATAACCGGCGACCATAAGGATACCGCCGTTGCAATAGCAATGCAGCTTGGAATTATAGAGAGTGCAGAAGAGGCTATAACCGGCGCTGAGCTTAACGATATTTCAGACGAGGAGTTTGAAAGTGCTGTTGAGAGGTACTCGGTTTATGCACGCGTTCAGCCCGAGCACAAAACCAGAATCGTAAATGCATGGAGAAAGAAGGGCAGGGTCACCGCTATGACGGGTGACGGTGTCAACGACGCTCCTTCAATCAAGAATGCCGACATAGGCGTTGGTATGGGTATTACGGGAACCGACGTAACCAAAAACGTTGCCGATATGATTCTTGCCGACGATAACTTTGCAACCATCGTTTCCGCAGTAGGAGAGGGACGCCGTATTTACGACAATATCCGTAAGGCAATACAGTTCCTTCTCGCATCGAATCTTTCCGAGGTTCTCTCGATATTCTTCGCAACTCTCTTCGGCTTCACAATCTTCAAACCCGTTCATCTTTTGTGGATAAACCTTATCACAGACTGCTTCCCCGCGCTTGCGCTCGGTATGGAAAAGCCCGAAGCAAACGTAATGGAGCGCAAGCCCCGTGACTCCAAAGAGGGCATTTTTGCGGGCGGTCTTGGTTTTGCGGTAGCGTATCAGGGTGTCCTCGTAACCGTTATAACACTTGTTTCATACGTTATCGGCCGCTTCTGGCTTGCAACCAATTATCACGCCGATGCAATAGCTGCCGGCACCTATTCCGCCGAAATGCTCGGCTCAAGCATGGCGTTCCTCACACTGTCGATGTGTGAAATATTCCACGCGTTCAATATGCGCTCGCTTCGCGGCTCTATATTTACCATCAAGGGTCAGAACAAGTGGCTCTGGGGCGCCGGCATACTTTCATTCATACTCACAACCGTCGTAGTTGAGGTTGATTTCCTTTGCAAAGCCTTTGAGCTTGCTCATCTTAACCTTATGGAATACGGCATTTCCATGGCTCTTGCCATAACGATAATTCCTATCGTTGAGGTTGTAAAGATATTCCACAGAATGATTGATAAGAAAAAGGAAAATAACTAGTAGTTTAACAAAAGAGGCTGAGTCATTTGCTTAATTAAAAGCTTTTGACTCATGGCTCGAGATAGGTCGAATCTACGTATAAGCAAAAAACCAACCCGCATAGAGCAGTACTATAAAGGACAGTTTTAGGGAGTACTTTACCTACCGACAGAAATAGCAGAAACCGCAGATTGATTTTCTGCGGTTTTGTGATATAATAGATGTGTGAATAGAGATATAAGCTTTTATTCGCAAAACTAAAACTGACAAAAACATTGAATAACTAATGAAAATTTGAAAAGGAGGGTGATTGGATGAAAAAAATATTCCGGCATTTTGTTAAAGATCCATCAAAAAAATACATTCGAAAATTTCGTATATACCCCTCTTTCGCGTACAATCGTCTTGATAAATGGTTAAACAGAATGAGTAATTCAGGATTTCATTTAGTTGATAGTAACCTAATTTCTTTTTTGTTTGAATGTGGAGAATGCAAGAATAAGGTTTATTTTACATATGATATTGGAAGTGGTCGTAATGATGATGGAAAATATAGTATTCCTTTAAGATATCCTTTTCTCGAAAAAACATATGGTGTTAAGCCTAAATATTCAAAGTTAAATAAAAATCAATCAAAAGCATATTTGACAGTAGAAATAGATGCGCAGAGAATTGATATAAAAAATGATGTTGGATATAAAGAACTTATAAACGATCGAAATAAGCTTTATAATAAGCGTGCAATTAAGAATGGTTTTATATTTCTCCTCGCTATTTTGATTTGCAT
>SVRU01000002.1 GCA_015064665.1 Oscillospiraceae bacterium | reverse complement strand
ATTACGTAACCGAGATTAACGTTGCCTGTTGCATCTGACGTGTCTTCGTAGATTCCGTCAGTCGTATAGTCTGCATCAGCGATAGTTCCGTAGGTTGCATAGAACTCTGTTACAGATGCTACGTCAGCGCTGTTGCCCGTGTAGGTAGCGGCAGCAACCTTGTAGTCAACAAGCTCTTTTGCAAGAGTCTTGTAATCATTAATACCTGCAAGGAGAGATGCGTACTTAACTACGTCAAGAGTTACGTTGAAGGTAAGCTCGTATTCAACCTCATTAAGAGTGTAGGTTGCGGTAACAACTACGGTCTTAACGTCAAAGCTGTCTGCCTGTGTTGCCCAAGAGTAAATCTTGTATCCGGGGTTATTTACGGAATCCTCAAGCTCTCCACCGTCAACCTTGATATTAGTAAGGTTTTCGGTAGGAATGAAGAGATTGAAGCCCATGCCGCCTGCAAGGTCAACGTTTGCCTGAGTGCCTACGGTAATCTTTTCGCAGGTGTAGGTGCCGTCGTTGTTAGCCTTTGCGATGTAAGGTGCATTGAAGGATATCTTTGCACTTGCATCAAAAGGCTTGAAGGTAAAGCTGTCAACAGCGGGTTTAACGTTGCTTATATTATTGTTTGTGATAAGAGTATTATTCTCCGCATTAAGCTTGCTTACTGCAACGCCGGGGATGTAATCGATAGTCTGGAACTTATCTACCGTTACCCATGAGCCGGATTTGTAATTTGTGTTGTAAACAACGTCGGTGCAGTTGTAGATAGGATTGATGATACCTGCTTTAAGGTCTGCGATAAGGTCGTCAATACCGTATGCGTCACCGCTGGAATAAGCGGTATAGGACTCTGTTGCAACCGTATCAGTATCGCCGTCTTTGACGAACGTAACGTCGCTTCTGTACCAGTTGATAGCAGTATTATCAAGTATTGCGGAGTAAGCATCAAGATGCTTCCACGAGCCGCGCACACCTACACCAAAGCCGCGGAAGGAAACCGCAAGATAATTAGACGTTGCGCTTCTGTCAGCGTCGTCTGCATCGTACTCAATGTATTTTTTGCCGTTTGAAACAACAGCATTCAAGTCTTCACTTGACAAATATGCAGACGTTACATACTCGCCGTTAACGTAGGAATGATACTTAATAGTGTGCTCATCCTTTGCGTTTTCGAATACTATCGTAATGTGGTCGGTTACACCAACCTCGTTTGAAAGAAGAACGTCATTTCCTCCATACTTATTATCGGTGCTGAGATACCAAAGACCGTCAGTACCCTTTACAACCGTGAAGAATATGGGATATCTTCTTTCGTCAAAGTCTTCGTCGTTAAGCTTAGACTGCGACTGCTCCTGCATATAACCTCTGATGGTCATGCCTTCATAAAGAGCTACGTCGAGCTTTTGCTCTTCATCGATTGATACTACTTCCTTAACGGTTTCGGTACGTGTGCCGTAAAGAACGAAAGTATGTTTCGTTTCTTCTGCATCATATGCCGAATACGAAGTATCATAATAGTTTTGATACGTCTGTGTTTCATTTACGAGCAAGCTTGGATTATTGCAATATTTCTCAAACTCTGCGCGAGATTCAACCGTCTTGTAAACGGTCATTTCAACCGTTTCAGTCTCGGCAATATCTTTATACGCATCCGGATAAGCAGCCTTAAAATCATCCGGAGTGACTGCCACTTTGTTTTCCGTGATCGACGTGATATTCTTAACTACTTCAACCTTAGCCGTATAGCTGAAAACGTATCTGTCCGAGCCGAAATCAAAATCAAGCACGGCAAAGCTGGTGTCAAAAAGGTTGGAGCCTTTATATGCAGCCTCCGAACGTTGCCAAGAAGTCATAACAACACCAAGCATTGTACTATGGGCGGATTTTGTAGCAACGCCGGTGTTTCTGTAAATTCTGAAATAAGACAGAGAGTTTTTGCTAGAATCTCCAATTCCCGTTGTGTACGTACCGTCGTGCTGAAGGTTGAGGTCACAAGCAACAAAGCTGTTATACCCCCTGTTAAATACATCGTCTGTTGCGCTGACATCATTCAACTGACCGTTGTTTACGTAAAGGTAAATGTCGTTAGCCTCGTCAAAAAGATATGCATCGAAAGCTTCCGCAACCTCAGAAGACAGAGTAACGGTTGCGCCGTTATCGAGGTCTATAAAGAAGTTCTTAAGCTTGCTCGAGGGAGCGATTCCGTTAAGATCCATGCCAGTCTTTATAGTGTCACCATCTTTAAGCGTTGCGGACATTGCCTTTGCACCAAGCTCAGGGAAATAGTATTTTATTCCATCTACTTCCATGTATTTGTCGGTTGTGGTTCCTTTAAGACCGTATGTCTTAAGGGCTTCATCGGTATAATAGTTGGTTGCAACGTTATCTATTGCGATAGAATAAACATCTTTATATCTTTGATCATTAGGGAATGCAAGAACGTGTCTGTAAAGTTGGAATCCGTAAGCATCGGTGAAAGAAGTCTGTGTTGCAACGTATTCACCGTTTGCGTACATATAGATTTTAACTGTATAGGTAGTATTGTCTGAGTTCAAAGCAGCCTCAAATACATAGGTAAAATGGTTTTTAGTACCTACGCTGAGGTCAATCTCAACACCGTCGAAATACCACGTTCCGCCTATATTTGTAAAATTTCTTGTGTTAGATGTCTCTGTGCGTGTAAAACCAGCTTTAGTGCCGTCTGTGTAATCTGCTGTTTTTGCTTTTATAACATCGGATTGGAAATACATGCCTTCAGGAACAGCGGGAGCTTCCGTGGTTTTTGCTTCTGTCTTATATGCAGTCTTCTGAGCATCGCTCAAAGCTGTGTCTGCATCAATGAAAGCGCAAAAAGCCGTATAGTTTTCCGCAGTCTTATAAAGAGTAGTTGCCGTTTCCAATGCTGTGCCGTCAGCAGCGACCTCGGTATAGGTATAGCAATACTGGTCAATCCAAAGATCAAAGTCGAGCACCATATAGCGATACGGATCAACACCATCTTTGCCGAGATTAAAGGTATCATACCACGCAGTTTTTGTTGCCCAAGCTACTGCAGCACCTTGAGTATACGTAGCTATACTCGGATCGTAATACAAGCGAACATAACCGCCGGGATTCGTTTCGCCTATTTTGTAACTTCCGGACGTTCCAGCTACACCGGAAACTCCGCTTGCAAATTCCAACGTCTGGTTGGCGCTTGCGCCGGTAATATTGAGCGAAGAAGTGTCTGCCGACGCGACGAAGGACACAACAACGCCCGAAAGCAAACAAAGAGTCAATAATACCGCCAAAAGCTTAGAAAACTTTCTCATTTGTTTTTTCTCCTTTTTAATTTAATATTTAATAAAAATTATTATAGTATATAAATAATATATAATATACTAGATATTACTATACACTATAATTATACCTCCCCCCCCGCAAAAAGTCAATAGAAAATGAAAAAAAATTTCATTTTTTTAAAAAACAGATTTTTTTGTTTGCGTTCTTACGTGATAATTACCGCGCTTTTTTAAAAAAATTCGCGAGTATTCTTGATTTTATCATCTAAAGAGAAAAACCGTATTGATTTTTTACAAACATTGTGGTATACTCTATATTGAAATAATCAAGAAAGGCAAGATAAAAAAATGAAGGTAACGAAACAAACACTTATCGGAGATATTCTCGATTTTGACGTTGAAACTGCTCAGTTCTTCTTTGAGATTGGAATGCATTGCCTTGGCTGCCCCCATTCAAGAGGCGAGTCTATTGAAGATGCCTGCACAGTTCACGGCACAGATGCAGATGCTCTGGTAAATAAAATCAACGAATTTCTTGCAAGCAAGTGAGGTATCCGCTGGGAAAACGGCTGCTTTCCGCTTCAAAGTTCGTAAGGCAGGGGGCGTATTTTGCTGATATTGGCACAGATCACGCGCACCTGCCGCTTTTTTTACTCGACGAAGGCATTATTGAACGGGCGGTTTGCACCGATATAAATAAAGGTCCGCTTGAGAGCGCAATCCGCAACGCCGAGGAGCGCGGACACTCGGACAAAATAACCTTTAGACTGACAGACGGCGCCGCAGGACTTTCGGATATGGGAATTACCGATTACGCAATTTGCGGCATGGGCGGTGAGCTTATCGCGAATATAATCGAATCATCAGAGCATCTTAGGCGCGATGGCGTTCGGCTGATACTTCAACCGATGTCAAAGCAAGCGCATCTCAGACGCGCTATTTCAAAACTCGGCTTTATAACGGTTGGCGAGAGCTATTCATACGACGCTGGCAAGTATTACGTTTGCATTTGCGCCGAGTATAGCGGTGAGCCGCGGGAAATCAATGATTTTGAGGCAGAATTTGGAAACCTACCGCCCCGTGCAGACTTTTCTCCCGAAATGCAGGGTTATTTCGATGAAAAAATCAAAGCGCTCAAAAAGGCAGCCGACGGCAAAACTAAAGGCGGCGTGCACGACTCAGCCGAAGCAGAGCTTCTGCGGGAATACGACAGACGAGTGTCGGATACGTGATCATTACGCCGCAGCAGATGCTCCGTCTTTCCCTTTTGCATCATCCCGTGATAACCATGCGGTAATGACAACCGTAGGGGCAATTCATGAATGACCCCTACAACATATCCTAATCATCATACGCTTTGCAATGAGAAATTTTATAAGACAAAGAAAAACGAGTGGGTTTTACCCCTTCCCCTTTGGAGAAGGTGGATTTTGCGGAGCAAAAGACGGATGAGGTGAAAAGAGATGAACATAATTAACAATGCAAAATGTTAGACAACGCCAACCTCTTCACCGCCTTTGGCGGAGCTTCCCCAAAGGAGAAGCGTAAAAAACAGAAATGCTTTCTTATGAAAGGATACCAAACATGACCGTAAAACAACTGTACGACAAGCTATGCGAACAGATACCCGAATCACTTTCTTGCGATTGGGATAACGACGGTATAATGTGCGCAACCGACGGCACCGCCGAGGTTAACAACGTTCTGATATCGCTCGACGTTACCGAAGAGGTCGTTGATTATGCTATCAGCAGAAATTTCGACCTGATAATCTCGCATCACCCGTTGATATTCAAGCCTATAAGCAAGGTTACCGAGGATAATCACGTATCGAGAAAAATAATCAAGCTTATCACCAACAACGTTGCAGTGTTTTCATTCCATACGAGAGCCGACAAGGTAACGGGCGGTGTCAACGACCTGCTTGCCGACTATATCGGTCTTGTTGACGTTTGTTCGTTTGGTGAGGACGGTCTTGGCAGAATAGGCACTCTGCCCGACGAGCGTGAGCTTGAAAACTTTGCTGAGGATATAAAAATGCAGCTCGGTGCAGACTCGGTGAGATATGCCGACGCCTACAACAACGTAAAGCGCGTGGCGCTAGTCGGCGGTGACGGCAAGGATTACGTGCGCGACGCAATTGCCGCAGGCGCAGATACCTACGTATCGGGAAGGCTCAGCTATAACGTAATGGAAGAAGCAGCCGAAATGGGCATTAACCTTATCGAAGCAGGTCACTATTTTACCGAGTTCCCCGTTACATCATTCTTTTCCACGCTCGTTTCCTCACTCGATGGAAACGCATATATAGAAATTGCCGATTCAAATATGATACGTGCGGTATAGCCCGAAGAGAGTCGAACGAACAAGCCTTGCAGCGAAAACTTTTAGTGTCTTTTGCCGCGCCAAGTCTTGTAAAGTCATCGAAGAGAGCGCATTCAAATCCATTTTCCACGGATGAAATCCACCGCGGCGCATGAAGCCGCTTTCGCGATAAAATCCTGCTTCGCACATTTCATTGAATAGAAAAACCTTGCTGCGTCAAAGCTTGACACAGCAAGGTTTTTTAGATTTATTTTTTCTTTAAAGAACTTTGGAGAGAAATTCCTTAAGGCGAGGATTCTTCGGGTTTCCGAAGAGTTCGGCGGGTGCGCCCTCTTCCTTGATTACGCCCTCATCAACGAACATTACCCTGTCCGCGACCTCACGCGCAAAGCCCATCTCGTGAGTTACGATGACCATCGTCATTCCCGATTCGGCAAGGCTCTTCATAAGGTCAAGAACCTCTCCTACCATTTCGGGATCGAGCGCTGAGGTCGGCTCGTCAAAGAGCATAACGTCGGGATTCATAGCAAGCGCACGTACGATAGCTACTCTCTGCTTCTGTCCGCCCGAGAGGGTTGAGGGATATACGTCCGCCTTGTCGGCAAGACCAATACGCGAAAGAAGGTCAAGCGCGCGCGCCTTTGCTTCGGCAATAACGTCGGCTTTGGTTTTTCCGCCGTCGGTTTTAGCCTTCTTCGCGCGGCGGAGCTCGCGGAGTCCGACGTATACGGGAGCGAGCATTATATTTTCAATTACGGTTTTGTTATTGAAAAGATTGAACTGCTGGAAAACCATTCCGATATGCTCGCGGTGCTTGTTGATATCGACCTTCATATCGGCGATATCCTCGCCTCTGAAGAAAATAGAGCCGCCCGTGGGGTCCTCCATACAGTTGATACAACGCAGAAGCGTGGATTTTCCGCAACCGGACGGACCGAGGAGAACTATTTTTTCACCGTTCTTTACGTCAAGGTCAACGCCCTTTAATACCTTAAGGTCGCCAAAGGATTTTTTAAGCCCTCTTATAGAGAGGATGACTGATTTTTCGTTATTGATTTCGCTCATTTTTAGTCTCCCTTCTATTATCTTTCGCTCTTCTTAAGCTTCTTTTCAAGTGCTCTGACACCCCATGAAATCAAAAGCACAAGCACAAGATATGTAAGCGCGAGCATAAGATAAGGCACTACGTAATCATAAGTCGGGTCACCGAGCTGCTTAAAGGACTTGTAAAGGTCGGTTACCGCAACGAAGCTGACGACCGAGGTTTCCTTTATAAGAACGATAAACTCGTTACCGAGAGTCGGAAGTATATTCTTGACAGCCTGCGGAACGACTATTTTCATCATAGCAACGGGATAAGGAAGACCCACCGCGCGTCCGGCTTCAAGCTGACCTATATCAACCGAATTTATACCGCCTCTCATAATTTCGCTGACGTACGCTCCGCTGTTCAGACCGAACACTATCATAGCTACCGGAACACCCGAGCTTACGCTAATATTCAAGGCGGGGAGAAGAACCCAATATCCGATAAGAAGCTGAACGACTATGGGCGTTCCGCGGAAAAGCTCAAGATAGCATACGCATATTTTATCAAGGATACGCGGCAGAAGCTTGTATTTCGGCATTACTCTGATAACGCCGATAACCGTACCTATAACGATACCGATAAGCAATCCCACGACGGCGATTTCCACGGTCACGATCAAGCCGTCAATTACCGATTCGTATCCTCTGTTCGTTATAAACTGTTTTATAAATTCTTTCATATTTACAGGCTAAAGGCTTAGCGTAAAAACTAAGCCTTTAATTTTTCTTTCTTTAATTCTAATTATTCTGCATCGCCGGGATAGCAGATAGCTGTGAGAAGGTCTACAACGGTTCCCGCGGAATCGAAGGTCTTGTCGTCAGCCTTGCAAACTACAACGATAGACTCGGTATAGTAAGGAGTTGAGAAATTAACGACCTCTGCACGCTCAGCGGTAATGGTGATACCCGACATTCCGATATCAACGCCGTGGTTTCCAACTGCGCCTACGACCATCTCAAACTTCATATCGTCGATAACAAGCTCAAGTCCAAGCTCGTCAGCGATAAGCTTTGCGATTTCCATATCGATACCGTAATACTTATTGCCTTCCTTGTACTCCCAGGGAGCAAACTCTGCGTTGGTAGCAACTACGAGCTGCTCTGCAGCCTTGGAGGTATCCTTGGTAGCGGATTCAATACCTACGTAAGAAGCCTCTTCGCCGTTCATGTACTTAGCCTTGATAGCGTCGATTTCAGCAGCCTTGCTTTCAAGAATCGAGTCGATGGATTCCTTAAGACCGGTCTGAGTCTTGTCAACGGCGATGCCGTAGTACTCGCTGGAAAGCGCGATGTCAACTATCTTAAGACCGGAAATTTCCTTGCAGATTGCATTTGCCGTGGTTTTATCAACTACAACGTAGTCTGCGCTGCCGTTCTTCATGCCCTCAGCTGCAAGAGCGAAGGTATCAAAGGATACGACCTCAACGCCCTTAAGAACCTTTGCGTATGCTTCAGCGGTAGTTCCGCTCTGAATACCAAGCTTCGTGTCTTGTGCTCCGCACGAGGTGAGAGCAACTGCGCCGCATACCATAATGGTGAGCGCGAGAATAAGTGAAACAATCTTTTTCATTTAATTTACCTCTTTCTTTTGTCCGGGTTATACCCCGTTTGTTTTTTGGATGTCATAATTATACATCAAGTTTGCATAAATGTCAAGCGTTTTTGTAATAAAAATTCATTTTTATTGCATTTTTATGCATCAACAACAATTTCACCCCGTTTTTTGTGCAACTTGCACTATATTTTCGGTTTTTGCTGCCTCTTAGACGCTCTTTTTCCGTGAGAGCCTAACCTTTCTCTTAAATTCTATTCTTCGAAATTGCATATATGCACTGCATATGCAACAATTATATTGCATATTTATTCACTTGCTTGCATAGTTGATTTTATCTGCATTTTATGATAGAATATATTAATAATGATGAAATTTGCCGCAGAAGATAAGGGTCAAACTTTTTTATTTTGCGGCTCGGAGAATAAAATGATTGCTTTATCGACAAGCGAGCTATCGCTTTCATTCGGCGGAGAAACCGTACTGAAGAACATATCCTTTGCCGTAAACGACGGCGACAGAGTTGGAATAATCGGCGTTAACGGCGCGGGAAAAACCTCGCTTTTCCGTCTTATATCAGGAGAATATTCGGCTGACGGCGGCGCGGTTTATATACAAAAGGGGCATACGGTCGGTCTGCTTGAGCAAAATCCCGACCTCACCTCCCTACCGGGAGAATTTACCTCGCTCGAATATATGTATACCGCATTTCCCTCTCTTTTGCAGATTGAGGAGGATATAAAAAGGCTTGAAGATAATCTTACCGAGTGCAAAAATACCAACGAGTCGGTAAGGCTGGTGTCGGCAATTACCGAGCTTAATAAAAAGTTTTCAGACCTTGGCGGACTTGAATTCAGACAGAGATGCAAAAGCATGCTGATGAGGCTCGGATTTCCCGAGGAGCTTATAAATCAAAAGATAAGAACGCTTTCGGGCGGTCAGTATACCAGACTTGCGCTTGCAAGGCTTCTTGCAACCGAGCCGGATATTCTTATGCTTGACGAGCCGACCAACCACCTTGATATTGACGCTCTCGCATGGCTTGAGGGCTTTATTGCAGGCTATAAAAAAACCGTTCTTATAATATCGCACGACAGATATTTTCTTGACCGAACGACGAATAAAACCCTTCACATTCAATACGGCACCTCCCGTCTTTACAACGGCTCTTACTCCGCATGCAAAAAGCAGCAGGAGGAGGAATGCGCCGCGCTTGAGAAACGATATAAGGAGCAGCAAAAAGTCATCGCGCGCATAAAAGCGAATATTGAATTTCAGCGCAGGTGCAACAGAGAGCACAATTTCGTTACCATAAGGTCGAAGGAAAAGCAGCTTGAAAGAATGGAAAAGGTGGAGCTTGCTCCAAAAGCGCCAAAGGACATCAGGCTGAAATTTGAGCTTGAAAAGGAGAGCGCAAACGACATTATAGAAGCGAAAAATCTCTGCTTCTCCTACGGTGAAAAGGTTCTGATACGCGACCTTTCCTTTCTCGTCAGAAGATACGAGAGAGTTATGTTCCTCGGTCCCAACGGCTCGGGAAAATCCACCCTTATGAAGCTTATAAATTCGCTTATCAAGCCAAACAGCGGAAAGATAACTCTCGGCTATAATATTAAGATAGGATACTACGACCAGGAGAACCGCGGTCTTTCGCTTAACAAAACAGTATTTTCCGAGCTTCGCGACGAATATCCCGAAAAAAAGGACGAGGAGCTTCGCTCTGCCCTTGCCCTCTTCCTCTTCGACGCTGACGATATGGACAAGCCCGTCAGCGTGCTGTCCGGCGGAGAGCGAGCCAGACTGACCCTTGCAAAGCTGATACTGAAAAAGGTCAACCTGCTCATAATGGACGAGCCGACGAACCACCTTGATATCGGCTCCTGCGACGCGCTTGAAAACGCCCTGCTCGCCTTTGAGGGAACTATTGTGGCGGTGTCGCACGACAGATATTTTATAAACAGAATAGCGACGAGAATAATAGAACTTGACCCCGACCGCGACGGCGGAATGCTCGACTGCGTGCTTGAGGAGCAGGACGACGCCTTTGCGGAATATATGCGCCTTCGCGAAATAAGACGTCAGGACGCCGCGCAAAACGCGGCTCCGATTGAGAAAAGCTCACAATCGAAGCTGAGTTACGAGCAGAAAAAACGCGAAAATGCAGAAAGGCGAGCCCTTGAGAAGAAAAAGGAGCGAGCAGAGGCTCGCATAGCCGAGCTTGAAGCCGAAACCGAGAAACTCGACGAGGAGCTTTTCGGCTCGGCGGCAAGCGACTACGTAAGGGCTGCAGAAATAGACAGACGGAAAAGTGAAATTGAAGAGGAGCTTCTCTCGCTTTACGAGCTGGTTATGTAACACGCCTCAGATCAGCAAAATATCCGTTACAATTTATGCCGTGCAGCTGTACTCAAAACACAGCTATGCACGGCTTTTTTCTTTTATATATTTAGTAAATTGTATTGATTTTTCCTTTTCTTTTTGGTATACTTGATTTAAAGTTATAATTATTATAATTCGGGAGAAATTTTATGAAAGACGGTAAGGTTTTTATATGGATGAATCTTCTCGGCTTTGACCGCGACGATACCGACCGCGGAGTTGAGAGATTTATGAATCAGACGGGCTTTGTGCCCGACGGTGTTTGCGCACTTATGTGCAACTCGGATTTCTTTCACCAGCACAGAGGAATGGATGAGGAATATACTCTTCCGCCTGATAACTGCGCCTATTGGGGCGTTCCGAAAAATGCCGAGCGCGAGCGTCAGCCCTGGACGAATTACGACCTTAGGACGCTGACTAAAAACCTCGCTGAGCGCGGTACCAATACCTACGCCAGCATATTCGGAAGCTATCTTAACAGCAATTTCCATAAGGAGTGGGTGGAGGACCATCCCGAAGTGCGCCGCCACGGCGTTATAGGCGAGCCGGGCCATCCATCAATTTTTGCCTTGAAGAGATTCAAGGACGGCAGCTACTACGAGGATTTCTTTATTGACAAGCTCTGCCAAACGCTTACCGATTACGGAATGAAGGGCGTGCATCTTGCCGATTCATTCTGCCCCCCTTGCGGCGGAATGCTCTACAATATGGATTTCTCCACCGACTTCGTTGACCAGTTCCTTACCCACTCGGGAGTTAAGCTGCCCGACGGGCTTATGGCAACCATGGGCACGGATACCGCCGAGGCTGAGTCGGCAAGAGCCGATTTTATATACCGAAACCTCCGCGAAGAATGGGTCGAATTCAACGCATGGCGTTGGGAATCCTTCTTTAAAAAGCTCACCTCAAGACTTCACGCGATAGGCAAAGAGGCGATAGTGCTGGGTATGTATTGCACCGACCCGTTTGAAACCCTCTATTGCATAGGAATAGACCTTAACCGCATAATAGACGCGGGCGTTGACTACCTAAGCGCGAACATTCTGCCAACCAGCTGCTATATCGGCGGCGCGGACGACAGAGCAGATTTCTTCCATAAATATATGGCGCTTGCGTCAACCACGGCGGCGCATCTGCCGAAGGGCCACCTTATCTCTATGCTCGGTCTCTCCGACGCTACTGAGGAATGGAGCGCAATTCACCACGCCCCCACACGTCACGAGCGAGATATATTCACTATGATGGCTTATCACACGGTTGATAAGGACGGTACCGCTCGCGCGCTTGACGGATATTTTCTCTGCCTTGGCGACGGTATTCCTAGAGAGGACTGGAACTGGGAGCGCGACAGACTCGAAACTGCTATGACGGCAAACGCCGACGAAATAGTATCCCCCGTTATGCTGTGGTCGGAGGCGGCTCACAAGGCTATGCTTCACGATTATATAAAAACGCGCAGATGGACGCCGCACAAGCATTTCTACGAGCTTTCCAAGGCGGGCGCTATGTGCGCGGGAACGGTAAAGCCGGACGGAATTAAAAATCACACGGGTGCCGTTTTAGTTCCTAACTTTGATATGCTGCCCGAGGACGAGCGCAATACGATACTCGGCTATTCCCATCCCGTGCTCTGCACGGCTTCTCCCAATTTCGACCTTAAGGCAAACGGAATCGAGCCGACCTACGAGATAACCGACAAATTCAGCTCCTATCCCCTTCGCGCATTCGTTCTCAACGCCGAGGTGGACGGCGAAGTCAAAAAGCTTGTCGAAGAGCTTATATCGGTTGACGACGGACGCGAAAACCTCACGGGTGACATCGAAAACCTCACCGAGCACACATACGTGCTTATGGACACGCTCGTTTTCTCAAAGGTTACCGACGGCTTTGTAAAGGCTATGGCAAAAATACTTATAGCTATATCGGATATGCCGTTTGAAATAAACAAGCCGAATATCGTCCTGAAGCAAAAGGACGGCGCGTACCGCCTCTACCTCTTCAATGACAGCGACGTGAAATATCACAGAGCCTTCGTTAAATCCAAGACGGAAATACGCGACACTAAAACCGTGACCCACTTCCCCATTCTTCCGCCTAGATGGATGGAGGAGGCTAAAGGCCTGCTTCACCACGTCTACAAGGATGGTGATAAGCCCGTCAAGAAGAACTTCGAGATTAAAATTCCGCCCGCAGGCGTAACTATTATTGATATTTATTATTAAGATTTTCCCAAGGAGATAGAAAATGTACGTAGGACAACTGACAAACATTAAAGAAACCACATTTACGCACAAGGGCGTTTCCCTTCCCTTTGAACCCTCGAATACCGATACGGGACTCGGAACGTGGCTCTGGAATTACGCATTTGACTCCGAGCTTGACGTTAATATGACTCTTGAATGCAACTCGTTTATCGGCGCGGTATGCCTTGATATCACCGAAGACTCGGTCAAAAAGGTTGAAATTCTGGTTGACGGCAGAGTTTCGGGCGCGTACGCGGCTGAAACGGGAAATCATGTCGGAGGCGTTATTAATATTCCCGTCGGTGTAAGCGGAAATACAGTTACCGCAAGATTTTATAACAATCTTAAAAACCTTACTGTAAACAGCATCGAGCTTCTCGGTGCGCACGACGACGGCAACCCTCTCGTATATCCCACACCGAAATCCATCGAATATCTTGACGGTTTTGCGAAAATCAAGGATATCGTATCCAAAAACGGCGATGCCGATGAAATATACGCCGCTGAATTTCTCAAAGAAAGACTCACCGAAACTCTCGGCGAGTGGCAGTCAAAGAGAGGCGTCGTTATCGTTTTCGACAAAAACTCCTTCAAGTCGTATGACAAAGAGCGTTACACCGTAAAAACCACGCAGAAAAAGATTACGGTTAGCGCAAAATCAAGACTTACGCTTCTTTACGGCGCAGACACAATTCTTCAGCTCTCCGAAATCAAAAAGGGAGTGCGCAGATTCAACTGTGATGACCGTCCCTCAAAGGAGCTTCGCGGATTCCATGCCGGCATTCCCGAGCTTTGTCAGTTCGAGTTTATGAGAAGGCTGTTCCGCTACGTTCTTCTCCCGCTCCGTTACAACATCTTTTTCGTTCAGTTTGCGGGCTGCGTGAGATACGACAGCCACCCCGAAATTGCAGAGGCTTGGGAAAAGGTCACCGACGCATACAGACGCGACCCCGAAAATCTGCCTACTCCCCCTCATTACCCGATGCTTGCAAACGGTCATATTATTGAAAAGGCCGACGCGCTCCGCTATATAGGCTTTGCGCGCGAGCTAGGTATGGAAATCATCCCCGAAGTGCAAAGTCTCGGTCACGTTCAGTACATAACCATAGCTCACCCCGAGATAGCTGAAATCGAGGAAAAAGAGGTTATCGTTAAGGACACGCGCAACGAGGACGAACGCCCCGCGACAAGATACCACCACTGCTACTGCCCCTCTCTTAAGGAAAGCTACGACATCATTTTCGACATCATAGACGAGATAGTTGACTTGGTTAAACCCGAAAGATACGTTCACATAGGTCACGACGAGGTGTATCAGATAGGCGTTTGCAAGAGATGCCGCGAAAGAGGAGCCTCGGAGGTTCTCGCAGAGCACATAACTAAGCTCCACGACCACCTTGCTGAAAAGGGACTCGGCACGATGATGTGGTCGGATATGATCCAGCCGCCGCCTTACAGACCCTACCCCTCCTACAAGGCAATCGATATGATACCTAAGGACGTCGTTATGCTCGATTTTGTTTGGTATTTCAACATTCCCGACGATATAGAAGAAAACCTTCTTAAAAAAGGCTTCAAAGTTGCCGTCGGAAACCTCTACTCCTCACACTATCCGAGATACGAGTCTCGTATCAAGAAGCCCGGTATGCTCGGCGGTGAAATCTCGACCTGGCATGAGAACAACGAAGAGGTTTACGGACGCAACGGCAAGATGTGGGATATGATGTATCTTTCCGAAATGCTCTGGAACACCGAAAACTACGATTCAAGAAACAGACGCACCTACACCGATATAATTGCAAAGAACGTTATGCCTTCAATGAGAGATAACGTACACGGAAAATATAATCCGAAGGGTTATAAAGCCACCGACGTTAAGCTCCCGAAGGGCAAGTGCGCTCCCTCGTCCGTTTTGGCTGTTTGCCCGAAGGCAATAGTTCTTGACGGTGAGAAGATTTCGGTCGGCAAGGCATTTGAGCGCGTAGTATTCGAGCACGCGACGCTTAGCTCCGCTCCGAGAGTTGAATGGACACACAGCAAGACGATAGGAAACTATAAGGTGACCTACGAGGACGGAAGCTATGTAGAGGTTCCCGTAAAATACGCTCAGAATATTATGGCGTATAACACGACCTACGCCGAGCCAAGACCTCAGCCGTATCACCGCCATAACGGATACGTCGGCACGTGGTTTGCCGATCCCACCTATCAGGGTAAGAGATGCGACGGAAGCGACGTTTGCGTTATGGGATACGTATGGGAAAATCCCTCGCCCGAAAAGAAAATCGAAACAGTCGAATACACTGCCGCAGAAGACGACTGGTGCGGACTTATCCTTGCGGGAATCAAAGGACTTACGAGAAAATGACCACTAAAGTTATCGAAAATATGATTGAACGCCGCAGTGTGAGAAGATACAAGTCCACACCCGTGCCGCAAAATCTGCTTGACGAAATACTTAAAGCGGGTATATACGCGCCCACTGGCAGAAACCTTCAAGCACCTATAATTATATCGGTTACAAACAAGGAATTGCGGGATAGGCTTTCAAGGCTTAACGCCGCCGTTATGGGAGCTGAAAACGACCCCTTCTACGGTGCTCCGACCGTGCTTGTGGTGTTGGCGGACAAAAAGGTTCCGACATATCTTTACGACGGCTCGCTCGTTATGGGAAACCTTATGAACGCAGCGCACGCACTCGGCATCGGCAGCTGTTGGATACACAGAGCAAAAGAGGTGTTTGAGAGCGATGAGGGCAAAGAAATACTTCGCGAGCTTGGCGTCGTCGGTGACTACGAGGGCATCGGAAACTGTATTCTCGGATATGCAGACGGACCTTTACCCGAAGCAAGACCAAGAAAAGAAAACTACGTAATAAAAGCCGAATAAACAAATGGGACAGCTCAATTTTTAACTGAGCTGTCCTTTTCATAATATTGTTATTGTTATTCAATATTAATACAAATATAAATACAAATACAAATACGAATATTAATATAAATGCAAATACAAATAAATAAGAATAAATATCAATAATAATAAAAATATAAATCTCAATCTTA
The DNA here is from genome assembly GCA_015064665.1 of Oscillospiraceae bacterium. The sequence continues at coordinate 45,676 of SVRU01000002.1, read as the reverse complement.
ATGCGTGCTTCGCCCGCGAGAGAGAAAGAAAAAGCATTTTGTTTTTCGTTTTTATTAATAATAAACAACGAATTCGTTATTTTGAGACTTATTTTTGTAACCGTGCTGTACTTACAGTTTTTTAAAAATAGGTTAAAATATATTCAGAAAAAACGGACGGCTTTTGTGTGTTTTACCGTCCGCTTTGAAAAGCCGTGTATTAAGAATAAAAGTCGTGCTTTCCGATGCTGAAAAGATACGGCCTGTTATTCGGAATCCATGAAGAAGTCGAGGCTTTAGGATAAAGGAAGAACAGTGCGTTCGTGTTTACGTTGAAGCCCTCAAGGCATATCTTCGCCGCAACGACGGCGCTTGACACCGGAGCTTTATATATGCTGCCGTCAAGTATCGGGCTGAACTGCACGCCGTATTTTTTATCAAATATTACGCCCCATATGGTATTTGGGTATGATGGAGATTTAACGCGGTTCATAACTACGCTGCCGACAGCTATCTGACCGAGAAGAGATTCACCGCGGCTTTCGGCGCTTATTATACGCGAGAGCCAATATACCGCGTCCTCCGCATAATAGTTACTTGCGTGCTTTATCGGCTTTACCGCGCCGGAAAGAGTCACCGCGCCGGAATTGCTATAGGAATATGAAAGACCGAGCGCCTTTGCAATATTTGCAAGCGGAGCATACATACTGCCGTTTGTCATTATCACGGACGGCGTCATTGAAAATAAGGTTCTGCCGTTTGCGTATATTACGTTTCCGCCGTCAATGACGTCCATTTCAAATCCCGTGCCGCGCACGTTAAGAGTTTTTGCCGCGCTTCTGTATGTAACCGTCATATCCGTCAGCTCGTTTATAAAGCTCCTGAGTGAAACGTAGGGCGCGCCGTTTATCATTCTGACGTCCGAGGAAAGCGCACTTCCGTTATGCGTTGCGCTAAGCTTTGAATAGGCGGATACGCTCTTGTTGTATACCTTTGATACAGATAGCTCGTACCTCTCAAACGATGCTGCGCTTGTCCTCAATTCTTGTCCTGCGGGCGCGGTCTCCGCTATTGCGCCCGACGTAAACGAGCATAGCGAGAATACCGACGTCATAAGCAGCGACGCCGCAATAAGTTTTGTTTTCCTGTTCATTAAATACCTTCCTTTCGTTTGATATGTAAAAATTATACCAAAATACACGGACGGTATCAATGCAAAATATCTGGATAAATATCCAATGCCTTCCTATTGAAAAGAAAAAGGACTGCCGACGATGCGGCAGTCCGAAATTGTTAAATCAGTGAGCGATGCACTTCTCGGAATCCTTATCAAAGATGTGAATTCTGGAAGGATCGATAGCAACGGTGATATCGTCGCCTGCCTGAGCTCTGGAACGGGAAGAAACTCTTGCAATGATGTTCTTGCCGTTGGTAGCATCCTCCATACCTTCAAACCCGAGGTAAAGATAGATTTCAGCACCCATAAGCTCGGTAACGTCAACGTTAACCTTCATCGTGGTATCAGCGAGGGTCTGAAGATACATAGGCTCGTCGTGAATAGCCTCGGGACGAATACCAAAGATAACGTCCTGATCGATGTACTCCTTAAGAGCGGGGTTGTTGGACTTGTCTGCGGGAAGCTTGATCAAGGTAGTACCAAGCGTTGCGTAAAGGTCGTTGCCCTGCTTTACGAGCTTACCGTTGATGAAGTTCATCTGAGGAGTTCCGATGAAGCCTGCAACGAAGAGGTTGCAAGGAAGGTCGTAAAGATTCTGAGGAGTATCAACCTGCTGAATAAGACCGTCTCTCATAACAACGATACGGGAAGCCATTGTCATAGCTTCTACCTGGTCGTGAGTAACGTAGATGAACGTGGTTTCAACCTTCTTATGAAGCTTTGTAAGCTCGGTTCTCATGCTCGCACGGAGCTTAGCGTCAAGGTTGGAAAGCGGCTCGTCAAGAAGGAATACCTTGGGGTTACGAACGATTGCACGGCCAAGCGCAACTCTCTGCTTCTGACCACCCGAAAGAGCCTTGGGACGACGCTCGAGAAGGTGGCTGATGTCAAGGATTCTTGCAGCCTCTTCAACGCGGCGCTTAATTTCTTCCTTCGGAACCTTACGGAGCTTAAGACCGAACGCCATGTTATCAAATACCGTCATGTGAGGATAAAGAGCGTAGTTCTGGAACACCATCGCGATATCTCTGTCCTTAGGAGCGATATCGTTAACGTATCTGTCGCCTATGTAAAGCTCACCCTCGGAAATCTCTTCAAGACCTGCTATCATACGAAGAGTGGTAGACTTACCGCATCCCGAAGGACCGACGAAGATAAGGAATTCCTTATCCTTGATTTCAAGGTTGAAGTCTGATACGGCTACGACGCCGCCGGGGTATTTCTTGTAAATGTGTCTGAGTGAAAGACCTGCCATTTTTAAAAATCTCCTGTTTATTTTATTTGATGCTAATATTCTAACATAATTTTTGAAAGAAGCAAAGTGACATTTTCACGATTTTGCTCTTTTCTTTTTGTAAATATTATACAATAAATATCACATTTAATGCTGCAAAACAACTAACTGACTTTATAATTTCTAATTTATTAGAATTTCGCTCTTTTTCTGTATGACAGAGGCGTTTTGCCGTATTTTTCCTTAAACCGTTTTACAAAATAAGATGAATCGGTGAATCCAAGTCTCTCCGATATTTCCGAAATCGGAGCTTCACCGTATCTTAAAAGCTCAGCGGCATGCATAAGCCGCAGATGAGTGCGGTATTCGCCCGGCGACATTCCCGTATGGAGTTTAAAAAGGCGTCTGAAATACACCGAGCTGACGTTGCACATAGCGGAAATCTCCTCAATACTTATATCCTCGCCGAAATTTTCCGAAAGATATTCCACCCCTGCCCTTATAAGCTCAAAGCCCTCGCCACCGCTCTTACCGCGAAGCCTTTCGGAGAGCTGATTAAATATGCCGTACAAAATATAGTTATACCTCATCGGAGCGCAGGAGAGCGAATAGGAAAGCCTTTCTATTTCTACCATTGACAGCCTAAATGCCTCGCCGTCAAAAACCTCAATTCCGTCGGGGTCGGAAATGAATTTCCCGTCTTTTGAGAAAAGCAAAAAGTTGACGCCGACGGTTGACGAACGCGCGCTTTGCTCGGAATTAAAGTGAGCCTTGTATTCCGCCCCAGCGGGAATATACATAAAATCACCCTGCTCGGCTCTTATTTCCCTTCCATTCTTCATTACGTATAACGCGGAGCAGCCGTCAAGATAAACGAACAGGTGCTGTTCCTTCGGCTGACCAAGACAACTCCATATCTCACCGTCGTAACGGTAGCTGCGAAGAAAGTTAACGTAGCTCACGGTGTATTCGCTATTACATAATCCGCTTAATATCATATCATCACCCCACTACATAATAACACAAATGAATCGGCTTTGCAATAGTTTCGAAAAATTATATTTTTATATCGTTTTATCTCTTGAATGAGAACTAGTGAGAAGTTAAAATTATAGTATAATAAATTAAGGAGATTTTTCTATGACCAAACAAACCTCATGGCAGCTTATTTACAATAAATACTCAGGCATTGAAAAAAGAGCCGTTGAGTTTCTTAGCCGTGAATTCGGTAAATACGTAATAAGGGTAGACAGCGAATACATTCTGCACGTGCTTGCCTGCAACGCGGAGCAAAAAAATACCGAAATCGAAGAAAACGCGGTTATCCTCGGCGTGTACGGTGAGAGTAAGCTCGTCGAAAAATACGTAACGGAGGAGGATATTTCGGACTGCGATTATCTCGTTAAGGTTATGGAAAATCCCAAAAATCCGGAAGCCAGCCTTTGCGTTATAACCGCAAAATGCGAAAAGAATATCTATCTTGCGGCGGCGGCGTTCGTTGACCATTATCTTATCACTCACGAATGGAGAAGAGGATGCCTTTCCATAGTTAAGAAATTTTTTGACGACCCTATCGTCAACAAGGAGACGGTTAAATATTCCGTAAAGAGCGAGGTCAGAAGCATTTTTGCATGGGGTCACGCCATAAACAATTACCGCGCTTTTATGCGCGACATGGCGCGTCAAGGCCTTAATCAGCTTATTTTATGGAACGACTACGCCCCGATAAACGCGAAGGAAGTAGTTGAATACGCGCACTCCTTCGGCATTGAAATTATATGGGGCTTTGCTTGGGGCTGGCACCCCGGCTCCGGAAGAGGCGACGACCTCTCCGACGAGTCGCTTGCAAAAATCAGAAATGCGGTTGTTGAAAACTACAGAAACAACTGGCACGGAGTCGGTGACGGAATATATTTTCAATCCTTCACCGAGCACCAGAGCGAATACATAGGCGGAAGGCTCGTTGCGGAGGCGGTCACCGACCTTGTAAACACCACGGCAAGCGAGCTTTATAAAATCGAGCCGAGCCTGAAGATACAGTTCGGTCTTCACGCAACCTCGGTCAAAAAGCACCCCGCCGAGATTGCGAAGGTTGACAAGCGCATAGAAATAGTCTGGGAGGATTGCGGAGCCTTTCCGTACAGCTACTATCCGTTAGCCGACAGCGAGGAATATTTCAAAGAAACTCTTGAGTTCACAAAGCAAATAATAAACCTGCGCGGTACTGAGGCAAAGACCGGACTCGTATTCCGCGGATTTGCAACTCTCGACTGGACGCACAAGCATTTCGTGCATCAGATGGGTCCCTATATTCTCGGCGATAACGCCGAGGAGATAAGCCGACATGACAGGCTTCTTCGCGAGGAGACCTGGAAAAAGCTTTCTGCCGAATGGATGAGGCACGGAGATGCGGCGCGCAAAATGGCTGAGTTTATAATCAACGAAACGGGCGGCAAGGTGAATCTTTGCATGGCTGGTGCGTTCGACGGCGGCGTTTGGTTCCCCTCCGCAGTATGCTCGGAGATATTCCTCAACCCCTACCGTGAGTATGGCGAAATAGTTGAAAAGGCAGCTTCAATGAAGCACGTTATATTTGAATAATCAAAATTACAAGTCGATTAAAATAAATTTACGAGGTATGCTATGAACGAATTTTTATTCACACAGGTTTTAACCGAGCTTGAAGACGCCGTTGGCAGAGAAAACTGCTCGGTAAAAGAAATTGATAAGGCAACGCACAGCGCAGACTTTTTCTGGCTGTCAAGAATGTGGGTCGACAGAGGCAGAAGAATGCCCGAGGCTGATTTTATCGTTTCTCCCGCTGATGCAAGCGAAACGTCAAAGGTACTTAAAATTGCCAATTATTACAAGATTCCCGTTACCACCTGGGGCGGCGGAGCAGGCTCGCAGGGCGGCGCGCTTCCCGTTTGCGGCGGTATAATTCTCGACACCAAGAGAATGAACAAAATTTACGAGGTAAACACCGAGGGAATGTACATAGAATGCGGCACGGGTGCTATCTATAAGCATATAGAATGGGCGGCAAACGAAAAGGGATACGCAACGATGCACTACCCCTCCTCGCTCACCTGCTCCACCGTCGGCGGATTCCTTGCTCACCGCGGTATAGGCGTTGTTTCCACGAAATACGGAAAGATTGACGATATGGTTCTTCAGATGGAGGTTGTTCTTCCTAACGGAGATATTATAAACACCTCCGCAACCCCCAAGCACGCGGCAGGCCCCGACCTTAATCAGATTTTTATCGGCTCTGAGGGAACGCTCGGCGTTATCACCAAGGCTCAGATAAGAATTTACGAGCAGCCCGAGGTGCGCCGTTTCAGAGGATTTCTATTTAAGGATATGACCTCGGCATTCGCCGCATCGCGCGAGATACTTCAGAAATTCAAGCCCTCGGTTATGCGTCTTTACGACGAGGCGGAAACGTCAAGCCTTATAAAGAAAATAGTGGGCGTTTCAAAGCCCGGAGCATTTATGAATATTGCTTACGAGGGTGTACGCGAGCTTGTTGACGTTGAGGAAAAGCTGCTTCTTGAAACCTTTAAAAAGTACGGCGCCGAGGACCTTGGCTCAGAATACGGTGAAAAATGGTGGAAGGAAAAGATAACCTTCTTCTATCCCGGTCATATGATGGATATTCCGCAGATGTTCGGCACTATGGATACCATTGCTCCATACGATAAGATAGAGAAGATCTACTGGGCAATGAAGGAGGCTATCGAAACCAAATATCCCTTTGCGAGATTTATCGCACATTTCTCCCATTGGTACGAGTGGGGCGCTATGATGTACGACAGATTTATAATCGACGGCGAGCACGTTCCCGCCGATCCCGTCGAGGCAATGCGCCTTCATAACGAAATATGGACTCTCGGAATCAGAACGGCTCTTGCAAACGGCGGTGTCGTAAACGACCACCACGGCGTAGGCATTAAGCTCGGCAGAATGATGAAGGAGCAGTACGGACCTGCAATGCAGGTATTTGAGGGAATTAAAAAGGCTCTTGACCCCAACGGAATAATGAATCCGTTCAAGCTTGGACTGTGAGGACTTGGAATATGAATTTAACCGAAAACGCTAAAAAAATAACCGATAACTGCAGATTCTGCTGGATGTGCAGACACGTCTGCCCCATAGGAAACGCAACCGGACACGAAAGAAATACCGCAAGAGCGCGCGCTTTTGCCGTATCTATGGTAGAGAGAGGCGCAACCGAGCTTTCAGAGGTAGTTGACAATATTTACGAATGCAGCCTTTGCGGAGCTTGCACCAACAACTGCGTGACGGGCTTTGACCCCAAGGTATTTATTCAGGAAACGAAAACCGAGATAGTTCTTTCGGGACTTACGCCCGATTATATTCTTGCACTCGTTGAAAAGTGCCTTGAATACGGCAACGTATGGGGCGCGGATATGCCCGACATGCTAAAAAATCTTTGTTCCGAGGAGGGCGACGTATTATTTCTTGCCGGCACCAACGCTGAGGTAAAAGCCCCAGAATGTATTTGTGACGCGCTCGGACTTATAAGAGGCGCGGGAATAAAGGCGGCGTTCACTTCAAATCAAAATACAGGCTCTGCCCTTTGGTTCCTTACCGGCAAGACCGGAGAGACTCAACAGGCGGCAAAGGAATTTGCAAAGCACGCCGATAAATATAAGACCGTAGTAGTTTACGACCCCGACGATATGGCGTTTATAAGCCATCAGTATAAGGAATGGGGAATCGAGATGGGCGCAAAGCTTATCTCCTTCAACGCTTTTCTTTTAAGCCTTATTAAAGACGGCAAAATCAAGGTAACGAAATCCGAGTGTGAATACACGTTGCAGGATAACGCGTCCTACGCCCGTGAGCTTGACGACACCGAAAGCGGACGCGCTCTTATCGGGGCGGTTGGAAAAAGCAAGGATATGCTGCTTTGCGGCAAGGAAGCAAATCTTGCAGGACAGCTTATTATGGCTGAGTATATGCCCGAGGCAATGGCAAAGGTTGCACGCGACAGATGGACTAACGCCGTCAATATGGAATGCAGAACCGTTGTTACCGAGAGCCCAGCGGAATACGTTGCGCTTAAGGCAACCCTGCCCGACGGATACAGAGTTATAACCGTTGAGCAAATGATTAAGGAAAATATGTAATTTGGAAAGAGGAAAGAATATGAATCTCAAAAAGGTATACACCGAAAAATACGGATATGAAAGAATAATAACGAGCAAAAATTCCTCTCTTTACTACGCAGAGTGCGACATGCTGAAGCTTGCCGACGGAAAGAGCTACACGGTAGACGAGCCCGGCAAGGAATTCGTTCTTATCGTTCTTTACGGCAAGTGCAAGGCAGAGGGCGAGGGATTTTCCTTTGACGCAGGCTGCCGCGAGAGCGTTTTTGACGGCGCTGCGGAGTCGGTTTACGTAGGAAAGGATACGGCGTTTACCGTTACCGCTGTCGGTGGAGACGTTAAGATTGCGGTATGTAAAGCTCCTGCCGAAAAGTATTTCGCCCCCTATCAGATAAAAAAAACCGAGGTCGATGTAAAGACCTTCGGCAAGGATTCCTTTGTGAGAGACGTTGCCTTCACCTTCCCCGAAACCAAGGATGCAAACCATCTTTATATAGGCGAATTCTGGGTGAATGACGGCAACTGGGCAAGCTATCCCCCTCACAAGCACGACGTTGACGACCTTCCCCGCGAGGGCGCGCTTGACGAGATTTATTACTATGAATTTGACAAGTCCCAGGGCTTTGGCTTCCAGGCTGTTTACTCGGCTGAGGGAGATATAAATGAGGTTTACAAGATTGAAAACGGAGATTTCGTGGAAATTCCCAAGGGTTACCACCCCATGACAGTAGCTCCGGGATATAAGAATTACTGTCTTTGGATAATGGCGGGCAAGGAGCGCGGACTTCTCAGCGCATCCGAGGAATGTCATAAATGGGTAGTTTCAAAATAAGGAGAAAACTATGTACGTCTTAGGCGTAGATTTTGGAGGCGGAGCGAGCAAAGCGACGCTTATGGACCGCGGCGGCACGGTTATAAAAACCGCAAGCTCCGAGTACCCCACGTATTACGGAGATGGCGGAAAGGCGGAGCAAAATCCTCTTGATTGGTATTATGCCGCCGTCAAAAATATCAGGACGGTTATAGACGGTATAAATCCCGAGCTTATAGAATGCCTGTGCTTTGATGCGGCAACGCATACCGCCGTACTTCTTGACGAGGGGGGCAACCCCGTGTGCGATTCTGTATATTGGACGGACACAAGGTCGGTTAAAGAAAAAATTCTGCTTGAGTCGCAATTCGGCGATAAAATATTTGAAAAATGCAAGCATCGCGTGGACACCATCTGGTCGCTCCCTGAAATTATGTTCGTAAAGAATTCTTTTCCCGATGTCTTTGCCAAGGTAAAAAAAGTAACCTTTGCCAAGGATTTCGTGCGCGGAAAATTCACGAGAGATTTTGTTACCGACGGAATAGAGGCTGAGGGCAGTATGCTCTTTGACTACGATAAGCGCGATTGGGACGACGGGCTTTTGAGCTTGGCTTCTCTTGACCGTTCGATGATGCCGAGAGTCGTTTCTCCGCTTGATTTTGTCGGTGAGGTGACCGAGCAGGCGGCGAAGATAAGCGGTCTTTGCGCGGGAACTAAGGTCATATGCGGTGCTACCGATACCGCAATGGAGGTTCTTGCCGCAGGAGCCGTAAAGGTTGGTGACGTGACCTTGAAGCTTGCTACCGCAGGAAGAATATGCGTTATTTCCGATGCTTTTTATCCCGACAAAAACATAGTAAATTATTCTCATATTAAAGATGGCCTTACATATCCCGGAAGCGCAACGAAATCCTGCGCGGCATCGCTCAGATGGTTCAGAGATACGTTTGGCGGAGATTACACCGAATTTGACGCTATGGCGGAAGAAATCGAGCCCGGATGCGACGGTCTCATATTCAATCCGCACCTTATGGGCGAGCTTACTCCGTATGCAGACCCGACGCTTCGCGCAAGCTTCATCGGCATCAGCGCGGCACATACCAAAGCGCATTTCTCAAGAGCCGTTATGGAGGGCGTTGCCTTAAGCCTTCTCGACTGTAAAAACTATCTTGCCGAGAAAGGAATTTCTCTCGGTGAGAAAGCGTTCGTAATAGGCGGCGGAGCTAAAAGCAGACTATGGCGTCAGATAGTTGCCGACACTCTCGGCATCTCCCTCGTCGTTACCGAAAGGAATGATTCCTCGCTCGGCTCATGCATGTGCGCCGCGGTTGCCATGGGATATTTTAGGGATTTTGAGGACGCGGTGCTTCATACGCAAAGAATAATTGACGTTACCGAGCCCGTGCGCGAAAACACAGAAAAATACGGAGAGATATTTAAAAAATACAAAAAAATCGGAAAATTTCTTTCCGAATTAAACATTTGATATGAAAATAGCGGTTTTAATTAAGTATTACAAGGGTGAGATAAATCCGTTTGACGCCGCGGCTCTTGAATGCGCGCTTGAATCGGGAGCTGAGGTGACCGCGCTCTCAATGGCGCCCGCCTCGGTTGCTCCGTCTCTTGAAAACTTGACACGGCTCGGCATTAAAGCCGTTTTGATAACCGACCCCGCTTATGCGGGCGGTGATACTCAGGCAACAAGCTACGTGCTTTCGGAGGCTTTGAAAAGACTCGACCCCGACCTTATATTTGCGGGACGGCAAAGTATTGACGGCGATACCTCGCAGGTTCCGCCGATGCTTGCGGAGCGGCTCGGCTGCGGTATAACCGTCGGCGTTATGGAGTTTGACGGAGAAAAAATCACGACCCGTTCAAACAAAAGCGAGACGCTGAGTGAGAAAACCGTATATACCTTTGAAAGAATAAGAGCCTTGCGCTTTCCCTCGATCTTTTCAAAAAAAGGGACGGTCGAGATATGGGATAACGACGCTCTTAAGCTTGACACCAAAAAGTGCGGTATAAAGGGCTCTCCCACGCGCGTCATCCGCTCTTATGAGAGCTCGGTAGGCAGACGGAGCTGTCGGTTTGCCTCGCCTGATGAGCTTGAAGCTCTGATATCCAAATCAATGACAAAAAGCATTGACAAAAATTCCGATGAGACCGTTGCAAAGACCGACAGAATTTACTACGTCGGCGATATCGGCGATATAGCGAGAAAATTTGCCTTTGAAGCCGTAAGCTACGATGCATCGGGAAAGGATGCGCGAAAGGTTGCCGAGGAGCTTTCAGGGCTCGGCGCAAAAGTCGTGTTATTTGAATCTAACGAGGAATACAAAACCCTAGCGGCTCGGGTTGCGGTCATATGCGGCTCGGGACTTTGCGCCGACTGTATATCCTTCAGACAGGAAAAAAACACATTTATTATGACACGTCCCGCGCTTGACGGAGGCGTGACCGCTGATATAGCCTGTGATTCAAAAATGTCGCTTGCCACGGTGAGAAAAAGCGGAAGTGCCGACGGTGAATTGATTTTTGCCATTGGCAGAGGTGCTGTGCCTTATATTGAAAAAATACGTGCTCTTGCAAAAAAATACCATGCTCAGCTTGCCGCAACGAGAACTGTCGTTGATAGCGGAGATATGCCCTACGAATATCAGGTGGGGCTTACGGGAAAAACGGTATCCCCAAAGGTTTACGTTGCTTTCGGTATATCCGGTGCCGTTCAGCACACCTCGGCAATTTCGGGGGCAGGCACGGTCATAGCGGTTAACACCGATAAGGACGCGAGAATATTCGATTACGCGGATTACGGTATTATAGAGGAGATAGAAAATGTTAGACTATAAGCTGAAAATAGGCGTTCTCCCTATCAGAAGATGTATTAAGGAGCCGCCCAAAAGAATTGGAATGTTTCAGAGCGACTATGCAGTTGAAAATAAAAATATTACTCTTGAGCATCTGCGCGGGCTTTATGAGGACAAAAACACCGCTTTCGTCGATATAGAATGGCTTAACGAAGAGGGTCTTCTCAGACTTGATTCCGACTGTGACAGAGTTGCTGAGTATTTTAAAGAACAGAAAATAGATGCTCTTTTCATAGTAAATTGCAACTTTGGCGAGGAGAGCTGTGCAGGACTCGTAGCCAAGAAGCTCGGTCTGCCCACACTTCTTTGGGGTCCGAGAGACAGGCTGTTTACTGACGGACAGCGCTTTACGGATACCCAGTGCGGACTTTTCGCGATGAGCAAGCAGCTTAAGCGCTACGGTGTCGCATTTTCCTACATAGAAAACTGTGATATCACCGCCCCCGCCTTTGACGAGGGGCTCAGGCGCTTTTTCGGCGTTGCATGTATGGTGAAAAACTTTAAAAATATCCGTATTCTCGAAATCGGAGCAAGGCTTAAGCCATTCAAGTCCATAATGTATAACGAGCTTGAGCTCTGCGAAAGGTTCGGTATCGACGTCGTATCGATAAATCTTGTCGAGGCAATGAACGAGCTCGGGGGAATTTTCGAAAACGAAAAGGAAAAGCTTTTGCCGCGAGTTTGCGAGATTCGTGAAAAATTTGACTGCTCGGACACCGACGGGCAAACGCTCCTGAAGCTTGCCGCCGCTGCGGAATATTTCGAAAGACTTTCAAAAACCTATAATTCCAACATTATAGGAACAGACTGCTGGTCGGGATTTGCCCTAGGATTCGGCATTGCGCCGTGTATGGCCATGAGCATTCTTGCAGAGAATGACATACACATCACCTGCGAGGGTGATATTCACATGGCAATAACGAATATTCTCTTACTTTGCGCGTCACGCGGTAAGGAAAGTGTTATACAGGGAGAATTTACCTCCCACCACCCCGACAACGACAACGCGGAGCTTCTCTGGCACTGCGGCTCCTTCCCCGTCAGATACGCCGAGGGGGAAAAGCCCCCTCTTGTAAACGCAAAGCCGTCATTCCGTCTTAAAGACGGTGAATACACCATTGCGCGCTTTCAAGCGGAGGGCGGAAAATATTATCTTTTCGCAGACAAATTCAACAGCTGTGACGGACCGTCAACCTGGGGAACTTACGTATGGGCGGAATTTAAAGACCTGCCCGCGCTCGAAAGAAAGCTTATAGAGGGACCTTATATTCACCACATGAGCGAAATTCCGGGCGACTATACCGATTATTTAAAAGAATTCATCAGATACACAGACGGAATAGAATACGATTGTATTGACAAATGAGGAGGAAATATGTTAGTTGGTTTAAATGAAATTTTAAAGGCTGCCGACGAGGGCGGCTATGCAATTCCCGCATTTAACGTTTACAATATGGAAACGGTTATGGGAGTAATAAAGGCGGCGGAGGAACTCAGAGCACCCGTTATTATGCAGTTCTATTCAAGACTTGCAACCACGGGATTTGCCGATTACCTTGCGCCCGTAATTCTGAAGGCAGCTGAGATGGCTTCGGTTCCCGTTTGCATGCACCTTGACCACGGCGCAGGCTATGAGGCGGCAGCAATTTCTCTTAAAAACGGTGCTTCCGGTATAATGGTGGATTTTTCAAAGCTTTCGCTTGAGGAGAATATTGAAAAACCGCCGCCGCAGTAAAAATTCTCTCCGCGATGAATATAGGCGTTGAGGGTGAGCTTGGCCACATAGGCTCTGCGGCAGACGGCGTTCCCACCGACTATACCACGGTAGAGGAAGCTAAAAAATACGTAGACGGAACGGGTGTTGCGGCTCTTGCGGTTGCTGTCGGTACGGCTCACGGAAGATATAAGCAGGCTCCCGTTCTTGCAATAGACAGAATCAAGGAAATCAAGGATGCCGTAGGCACTCCCCTCGTTCTTCACGGAGGAAGCGGTGTTCCCGACGATCAGATAAAGCTTGCAATTGAAGCTGGAATACGCAAAATAAACTTTGGAACGGATATCTGCTATTCATTCCTTGACGCAATTTTCGAGGTAGACAGAAGTATCGTGGGAATAGACGTATTTATGCGAGAGCCCATCGAGTGCGTAAAAAGATTTGCAATATCCAAAATCGAATTGCTCGGAGCGAACGGAAGAGCATGAAAAAGATAGTAGGTCTTGGCGCAAATGTGCTTGACACTCTGATAAGCTCGCCATCCTTTCCGAAAAAGGACACAAAAATGAAGGCTGATGCCGTAACCGTATGCGGCGGCGGCCCTGTCGGCAACGCGCTCATCATCGCAAGCAAGCTCGGAATATCGGCTGAGGCGGTAGGAAGCTTTGCAGACGATGCCGCGGGTGAGCGCATCAGAGCAGAGCTTGAAGACTTTGGCGTCAGCACGAAAGAGTGCGCTGTATCGCGCGGCGCAAAATCCTTTGTTTCATACATAATACTTTCCGAAAAGGACGGAAGCCGCACCTGCCTTTATAACAGAGGAACGGTTGCCGACGATGCGGAAAATGTTAATTTATCAAGTATTGACACAGCGTCAATACTGCATCTTGACGGAAACTACATGAAGTGCGCCGTAAAAGCCGCGAGATACGCCAAAGAAAAAGGCGTTACGGTCAGCCTTGACGCAGGCGGTCTTTACGACGGGATCGAGGAGCTTTTACCGCTCGTTGACATACTTATTCCGTCAGCCGAATTCGCAATGGGAATCACGAAAACCGATTCACCCATCAAGGCGATAGCAGAGCTTTGGAAAAGATACTCGCCGAAAATTCTTGCGGTTACCTCAGGCGCTGACGGCGGTTACTATATCAAGGACGGAGAAATTATTAAATACGAAAGCTTTAAAATAATACCGAAGGACACAAACGGCGCGGGAGATACCTTTCACGGTGCGTTTCTTGCCGCATATCTCGACGGACTTGAAATCGGCGAGTGCTGTCGCTTTGCGAGCGCTACCTCGGCTTACAAATGCCTTCATAGCGGCGTGCGCAGCTTTGAGTTGAGCAAAAATATTATTTTCGATTTTATTAAGGAACAGGGTGGTAAAAACCAATGAAAAGAGATTTCAACCTTTATAAAAAGGACTTCGAGGAAGTTCTCCTCGGAAACTTTGTTCCGTTCTGGACGAAATTTTCTCCCGATAAGGAGCACGGTGGATATCTCTGCGGCTTTATGCGCGACGGAGAGCTTTTCCTTGAGGATAAGTCGGTATGGCAGCAGGGCAGAAGCCTTTGGATGTTCTCTAAGCTCTATAACGAGTTCGGAAAAAATCCCGAATGGCTCAAGGCGGCAAAATGCGGCTACGATTTCATAAACGAATACTGCTTTGCCGAAAGCGGACATATGTATTTCCGTGTGACTCGCGACGGCAAGCCTCTCGTTGAGCGCAGATACTATTTTTCCGAGGCGTTTGCCGTGATGGGATATGCTGAGTATTACAAGGCGACGGGACTTGAGGAATCCAAGAAAAGAGCAATAGACCTCTTCGACAAGATGATCTATTACTACACCACCCCCGGAGTATTTGCGCCGAAGGTAAATCCCAACACCCGCAAAAACCGCGGTCACAGCATCGTTATGATAATGATGAACGTGGCTCAGACGGTAAGAGAGCTTGACAACAACCCGAAGTATGACAAGCTCATATCCGAATGTCTTGACACTATCCTTAAGGTATTTATCAAGCCCGAGGAAAAGGCACTCTTTGAAACGGTGGGCGAGCACGGCGAAAGGCTCAACTCGCCCGAGGGACGTCTGATAAACCCCGGTCACAGCATGGAGACCGCATGGTTTATGATGCGCGAGGCAATTCACCGCAAGGACAAGGCGGTAATGGAGACGGCAATGCAGGTTCTTCTTTGGTCGCTTGAGCGCGGCTGGGATAACGAGCAGGACGGAATTTTCTATTTCGTTGACGTTGAGGGCAAGCCCGTGACGAGTCTTGAGTGGGATATGAAGCTCTTCTGGCCGCATTGCGAGGCTATGATTGCCCTTGCGTATTCATACCTTTACACCAAAGACGAAAAGTATATGATATGGCTTGACAAAATTAAGGAATACTGCTGGGCGCACTTCCCCGATGATGGACATCCCGAATGGTTTGGCCATCTGCACCGTGACGGCACACCCATAAACTACATAAAGGGCAGCGACTGGAAGGGTCCGTTCCACAATGTACGCGCTTTTATGATTTTGACACAGCTCTTTGACAGGATCGCCAAGGGCGAATTTATTGAGTTTTAAACGGCCATGGTAATAAAAAACGCTAAGGTTATCACTCCCGATAAAATACTTGAGAACACCGACGTCCTTATTGAAAACGGTCTTATAGCTGCTATCGGGAAAGGACTCGGGGATGAGAGTGAAATAAACGCGCACGGAGCGTATCTTGCACCGGGTTTTGTGGACATACATACCCACGGAGGATATGAAGCCGACTTTATGGATTGCACGGAGGATGCTTTTCGCACGGCAATTAAATTCCACCTTGACAACGGAACCACATCGGTAGTCCCAACCTCCTGCACCGCGCCAAAGGAGAGTATAATTTCCTTTATAAACTTTACGAGAAGTTTTATGCGCTCGGAAATATTTGAAAGCCAAGCCGTCCTCGGCGCGCATCTTGAGGGCCCGTATCTCTCGGTAAGAAACAGAGGGGCACAAAAGCTTGAAGAGCTTGCCACGCCTGACTCGGACGACTACTCCTATATTATTGAAAACGCCGACGTAATAAAGACCGTCACAATTTCCCCCGAGCTCGCGGGAGCCGTTGAAATGACAAAAAAGCTCACACGGGTGGGCATTACCGTTTCCGGAGGACACGACGACGGAATATATCCCGAATTTATGCCTGCGATTGAGGCGGGAATGTCTCATCTTACCCATCACTATTGCGCCATGAGCGAGCTTAGATATAAGGACGGAAGAAGAGAGGTTGGACTTCGCGAGTACGGTCTTATAGATAACAGACTTACCTCGGAAATAATAGCCGACAACCGCCATATCACGCCCGAGCTTGCAAGACTTATCGTTAACGCAAAGGGCGCGGACATGGTTTCCGTCGTTTCGGACTCCTTAAGATGCGCAGGTCAACCCGTTGACGAAAGGCTATACAAGCTCGGCTCGGGCAATAACGCTCAGCTTGTGAAAATAGGCGACGGCATTGCCGTTACCGCGGACGGTGAAAAATACGCGGGAAGCATAACGCCCGTAAGAGTAATGGTAAAAAACCTTATAAACGCGGGAATAGAAATAACCGATGCATTTAAAATGGGCACTCTCACACCGGCAAGGACAGTCGGTGAGGATACCCGAATCGGTTCGATTGAGATAGGAAAACATGCCGATCTTTGCATTCTCGACGAAAATTTTAACACGGTCAGGGTGTTCCTTGCCGGAACAGAAAGGAAGCTTTAACAATATGCAAACAAAAGTTAACAATATCAACTTTAAAACCGTTGCAACTGAATGGGACGTATATTTCGATATGGCGCTCGTCATGCTTGATGAAATTATGAAAAACAACGCCCTCGGCAAAAGAACGGTAATGATAGTACCCGTAGGGCCTACCGATCAGTACCCTATTCTTGCAAGACTTATAAATCAGCTTAATGTTTCTCTTAAGGACGTGTGGTTCTTCAATATGGACGAGTATATGACGAGCGAGAATGAGGTAATATCCGCAGAGCATCCTATGAGCTTTGAGGGCAGAATGTATAGAGAGTTTTATTCAAGAATTGACCCCTCTCTCGTTATGCCGAAGGAGCAAAGGCTCTTCCCAAAGCCAGGCAAGGAAGCCGAATACGATGCCTTAATAGAGAAGCTCGGCGGTGTTGACCTTTGCCTTGGCGGACTTGGAATAAACGGACATCTTGCCTTTAATGAAGCCGCTGAAGAGGACGACCCGATAACAGCTGAGGAATTCGGAAAGCTCGGAACGAGAGTTCTTAAAATCACAAGAGAAACCAGAACCATAAACGCCTACGGATATCAGAGAGGC
This sequence comes from Oscillospiraceae bacterium, assembly GCA_015064665.1. The sequence goes on along the minus strand of SVRU01000002.1, from coordinate 28,420 downwards.
GACCTGCGCGGAATGCCCGAGTGGTGCATTACCATCGGAATGAAGCAGATACTCGAATCAAGAAGAATTTATATCGCGCTTAACAGACCCTGGCAGCACGGAATATTTAAGCACGTTCTCTTTGACAAGCCGCAAGCACAGATCCCCGCTTCCCTGCTTCAAAATCACCAAAACGTTGAGTTTTGCGCAATGGAATGCGTAGGAGAAGGATTGTTTAACTAAAACCGAACCTAAATAAAGCCCAAAAAGTAAATAGCCGAAGAAAACAGAACTCGTAACGTTTTCTTCGGCTATTTCTGTTGACATTTTCAACCGTAGGTGTTATAATTGTGTCGCAAAAATAATACTACAAGGTGAAAAATATGCAAAAGAACCTACCAATCGGATATTACGCCGTTTCGGCGGACGCTGACGGAGCATCGAACAGTTCCTTTGTTTACAAGGGAATCGAATATCTCGTCACACCCGGCGAAAATCTGTTTTCCTGCCTTAACGACGCTTACGTGAATTCAAAGGAAATTCCCTCGGAAATCCTTGACGGTCTTGATTACGACGGCTTCGATACTCCCGTCATTCTTATGAGCGGCGGCGAACACAGATATAATAACGGCTCTCCGAGAGGACGTTCGATTGCAGTCGATCACTCCGTCACGATACTTGGAGAGGGGGCATCTGTGAACCCGAACCTTCCGTCAAATGACAAAATCCGCCCTCCCGTGTTAAATCCCGCGCGTGAAAAGAACGAAACGGTTCTCATCGGTACGTTCTGGTGGGGCAGGTTCATAATCGGTGCTGAGTGCGGCGTTGATAAAATAATCTTTGACGGCTTAACCCTTTCTGCTATGTGCCTTGAGGATATGCGAGAGGTTGGTCCCGCCGATGCTTATATATCTTTCAGAAACGTCATACATAAGAGTCCGATGTTTAGAACGCTTTATAAGATACTTCCGCCAAAAGAGGACTCGGCTCTTCACAGAAAAGTGGAAATCATAAACCTACGCATACATAATATGGACGATGCGGACTTTGGAAATTATTTTATGACCCCTGCGGTCGACGAGCTTATAATCGACGGTATGACGGTTGACAAAACGACTCAGATTTTCGGATTTACCACCATATACGGTGGAGCGTCGAACATGCCGAAAAACGCAAGGAGCGCAAAAATAACCGTAAGGAACTCCTATTTCGGAGAACTTCTCGGAGAAAACTCGATACGCACCTCACTTCCCGACCTTGAGGACAGAAGCTTTCATTTTGAGATAACCGATTGCACGTTTGTCAACTGCTCAAAAAACGGCGAGCCCGCGCTCACGCTTGACGTTCCGAGCGACAAGGCAAGCGTTCTTATAAGAAACGTTTCCTTTACGGAAACAGAGGGTTTCTCACCTTGCGCGATAAAATTCCTTGGCAACGGCAAAAGCATCACTATCGAAAATACTGTATATAAAGGCTTTTCAACTCTTACCGCGGTAAAGAAGGATAGCCCCGTTTGCATACCGAAGCTCATTGAAAACCGAGATGCAAATTGGGAAAGCTGTTGCGAGGACTCTCACACCGTAATTGCCGAAATAAATGCGGATTATTTGACGCTTGACGGTCTTTACGAGGGCAGACGCGCCTATTACGGTGACCTTCACGCTCATACCGCCTGCGGCGGAACCTCTGACGGTCGCGTTCCTATGAGCGAGTGGCCGAGTGCTATGGATGACGTCGGACTTGATTTTGCCGCCGTGGTTGACCATAAGCAGATGCGCGGATTCTTTCTTCCCGAATGGAGCGAGGAGAGATTTATTATAGGAACCGAGCCCGGCACTAACATAACGAACCTCAACGTGTGCCGTCACGGACTTACCGAAATGCATTACAATATGCTGTTTCCTCATAAATACGGACTTGCGATGGTTATGGCAAACTTCCCCGAATTTAACTTTAGGGGTGACGAGCTTAACGGAGAGTACGTTTATCCGAACTTTACGAAAGAAAGATTTTCAGAGCTTGTCGAATACATCCGTTCTATCGGCGGCGCGGTAGTTCATCCACACCCAAAAATGATGATATGCTCGTCTGACCCGATGGATTATTACGTCGGAGAATTTACCTTCCTTGAGACGCTTTACGACCGATACGACTCAAATTGGTCGGCAAGAAACTACGAACTTTGGAAAAAGCTGCTTGCGCTCGGCAAGCGAGTCTACGCATCAGGTGGCTCTGACACTCACGGCGCGGTGCGCTCGGATACCGTTTCGGTCTTTTACGCAAAGGAAAGACTTGGAAAAACCTTCCTTGAAATTATGAAGAAGGGAGATTTCAGCGTAGGCGCGGTGGGCATACAAATGGCAATAGCCGATGCGCCCATGGGCTCCGTTACCGAATTTCACGAGGGCGATGTGCTGACCGTTCGTGTCGGTGACTTCTTCAGCCGCGAATTAAAGAAAAACTGCGAATATGAAATCCGCATAATAACCGACAAAGGCGTGGCGTACGCCTCCCGTTATGACGGAATCTCAACGCAAAGGGTTGCCCTTAAAATTAAAAAACGCGCATTTTACAGAGTCGAGATATTCGACGCGACCCACGGCTACGTCGTAGCTCACTCAAACCCGATTTGGCTTGATTTTTAATGAACGGTATAGCCGAAAAGAACGCTGTGAGTTGGTTCTCTTACGGCTATACAAAAATCCCCGCAGACAGTAATTCGGTCTGCGGGGTCGTTTTTATATTAAATTTTCCCGTTATTCTGCCTCCATGCAGTACACCGTGTAAAGTGAAAGCGGAAGAGTGACGCTGTCACGGCAGCTTTTCAGCTCACCGAATCCGCCGTCACAAAGTCCGAACACTCTTATTTTTTTGCCGGGAAGCTCCACCGTAACCGTGGATGCGGGTTTGCGGTAGTTGCTTATAAGAACGCGGGTCACGCCACCGTCCTTTGCGGCAATCGCATAAGGCTCGGACGAATTTGACTCAATCTCAAGAGCACCGTCACCGCGAAAGAGCTTTGAAAACTCGTGAAAGGCGTGTGCCACGGGCGTAAACTCCCCCGTACGCATATAAAGGAGTCCGTTATATACAGACGGATGGCTCGCTACGTAATACTGAGCCATATCAACAGGCGCACTTTGCATAATAGCAAACGCCGCCGCGCAAAAGCTCGCACCGACAATAGTATCCTTATCCTCGAATTGCTTACCCTCAGCACCGTAATTCCACTCGTTGAGATGTGATTCGGTATTCACAAAGCCGTATTTATCGAGATTTTCGCGCACAAACTCGGCTGATTTTACTATATACTCAAGATTATCGGTATAGATATGCCAGGAGAAGAAATCAAGGGGGCATCCCTCTCTCTTTACCATTTCAAGAAAATCTACGAACCACACGGGAAAGCTTTTATAAAAATCGCTCATTCCCTCAATAAACGCGGCATACATTCCCGAGCTTCCGTATCCGCCGATTTTGATATTCGGAAAGCATCCCTTAAGATAGATGCTTGCAGTCTTATAAAGCTCGAAGAACTCCTCCTTCGTTCCCTGCCACATAGGCGGATTTTCGGGCTCGTTCCATATCTCGAAGTACTCGATGCCGTAGTTGAAGCCGTCGCACCACCCCTCGTTATAGTGCATTATGATATGCTCGCATATTCTCGCCCATTTTGCGAAATCCTTAGGCGGAATAGAGGTGTATTTTTTTGACCCCCACTCAATAGTGATTCCGAGTCGGTAAACTACCGTCGCGCCGCTTTCGATTATTGCGGTTACGTATTCGTCGGAGTAGTGAAAATCATAATTATCGGGGTTGTTTTCATCCGCATCAAAATCGCGGAATATATTCGGAACATCAACGAAATAGGTTCCGCCCCACGCGCCGCAGCAGTCGTGAAGACGCGAGCGCGGCGTTCCGAGATATTCAAAAACGTTTTTTATTCTTGTTTGATTTGCGCCCGCCCTCTTGTTATAAGGGGCGCAGTTCACTCCGTGAAGTTCCTTTACGGAAGCTTGGATTTTATCGGTTATAAGCATAATTATTCCTTTATCAGCATATATTATGACTCGCCTATTCGATGAATAATTATCTTCGAACAGGCGAGTCGATCCAAAAGATTCGGTTTTACGCTTTCGGAGGCGGAGTTATGTAATACTCATCCTCGAAAATAAAGCTGTCGGTTACGGATGCCTTATCATTCGTTCCGAAGAAAAAGTCACTCTCTCCCTCACCGTATATGAACTTAGTTCCGCCGAAGTAGCCGCCGAAGCTGTCGGGCTCGCCCTCGCCTCTGTACCAGCCGCCGTCGCTGATGCCCTCCTTTGAGGTGTCTACAACTCTATAACGGCAGACGGTTTCTCCGTCGGCGTTCTTATTGTTTACAACCTTGAGGTACGCGGGAGGACAGCACATATTGAGGTTTGCCGTGCAGGTCGGGTGCGCAATGCCGAACCAGTGCTTCGGACGCTGACCGGGAGCGGGATTTTCTTCGTAGTAATCCGCAAGCTTAAGAGAGGTGTTTCCGATTCTGCCGTCACCGTCAAGGTCGCAGGGAGGGTCAAGCACGCCGTCGCGGTTGCGGTCGTATATCGGCTCGTCGATATATCCGTCGCCATCAACGTCAAGAGCCGCGAATATACTCGGTGTGCCGCAGTCGTCAAGATGCATCTTGTTCCATTCCTCTTTGATATTCATAAGCCTTACTTTGTCAAATCCGGCAGGCAGGGGCTTGTCGGTATGAATATCATAGTAGGTTGCGCCGTCAAAGGTAATATTCGGGAATTTTGCAATATATCCGAAATACCAGTTAATGTAGTTGAAATGAGCTACACGGGTCATTTCCTCCGGGTATATATAGGACTTGTGATTCTTTATAATTATATCTCCGTCCCAGTGATATCCGTAGTCGGCGCGAAGATAAAGAAGCGGTGTTGTGGGTCCGTAGGAATACCACGCGCTGTCCTCGAGTATGAACGTGCCGACACCCGTAAGCTCCATTGCATTTACGTTTGAGTTGATGATCTTTCCGTTGTAAAGTCCTGCGTGGGCGTCAAGACGGGAGAGTGTGGAATTAAGATACTCCATATTCTTACAGTAGTTCGTGCCGCCGATACCCCAGCAAAGAGCCTTTCTGACGCCATTATACTCAACGGAATTCATACCGCCGATAGCGTCGGGTGACGCCTTTCTTGCATTGCCTATCTCACCCGGAGCATACTCGGTTGCGTTTATAACCTCGCCCTTTTCATAGTCGATAGTAACCCAGAAGTTAGGCTGGAAGCAGTTATCGAGAACTATTTTGTTCACGCAGAGCGCGCCGAAGTTATAGGAACTGTGAGCCGTCGTGCCGTATGCGATACGTCCGGGCATTACGCAATCCTTGAAGATTACGCGGTTTGCATAGCTTGCTCTGAAAAATCCGTTATACATAGAGCCCTCGCAACCGTCCTCAACTCTCTCCTTGAGAGTGAAGCCGCCCTTTACGATATGCTTTATATTTTTTACGGTAGTATATGAGCGCGCAACGTCAAGTCCGCGTCTGATGTATCCCGATTTGTAGTAAAATACACCGTCCTCGGTGCATTTCTTGTGGTTTATACGCGTATCGAGAGTCGTGAATACGCCGTTTTCAATTGTTATCGCGCTTGACTCGTCAAGTCTGTAAACGTCGATATAGTCAAGCTTGCCGTAATCGAACATTATAGGAGTTTCGGGGTCAACCGTTCCGTCGGCTCTGAGAACGATAAGCTCGTGCATAGCCTCACCCGAATACTGACCGTAGCCGCGGCGGCGGAATACACGGTGAGCAGAGCTGTAAGGAATTATCATCACGGGGCCGTCCCAATCGATGCCGAGATCGATCCTCTCGGTTTTACGGTTGATTCCCTGCTTCATAATATAATCAAGCTTTTCGGGGTCCTCGATTTTAAACATCTCGTGTTCTTTTTCGGGAACGACCGAGAAGATATTTCTGACAGCCATTTTATAGTTAGGACCGTCCGAAAGTGCCGACATATTTCTGTCGTCAATTATGAATTCGGCTCCTCGCCAGTCAACAGGAGTCTTGATTATAGCGGGCTGACCCCATTCCGCACCCATAGCCGTATCGTAAATATAGTAGGTTTTGCCCGGAGTTCCGTACACGGGGAGTTTATGCTCGTTTGCATACTCGTGCGCCTTAAAGATAGCGGCAAAGTCATCGGTCACACCGTCACCGACGGCACCGAAATCCTCGTAATATACCGCATCCTTAATCTTAACGTTTTCCATATTGTCCACCTCAATAATAAACTTATTTAGGAGCTTTCTCCAAGATTATTTTACTATAGATTTATTTTAATGTCAATAAGATAATGTTGCTTTGTTTTTTGTTTATTTTGCGGGCGATTCATGAATCGCCCCTACGGTAATTTTGTGTGTCCAACGTCCTTGTGCGAACCTGCCTGAAAGCCGATCCCTTTTTAGTTTTAAATAAAATTACGGTATAAAATACTCTTCTTCAAAAGCAAAGCTTTCGCTGACCGAGTTTTTATCCTTCGTGCCGATAAAGAAGTCGTCCTCCCCCTCGCCGTAGATAAATTTCGTCGTGCCGAAGTAGCCGCCGAAGGTGTCGGGCTCGCCCTCACCTCTGTACCAGCCTCCGTCGCTGATACCCTCAAGCGAGGTATCCTTCATAACGTATCGGCATACGCATCTTCCGTCGTGGGTCTTATTGTTTATAACCTTAATATATCTTGGGGGTGTTGCAATATTGAGGTTAACAGTGCAGGTGGGATGCTCGATTCCCTTCCATGCCGTAGGCTTTGTGAAGCCATCGCCTTCATCAAAATAATCTGCAAATTTCAACGAGGTATTGCCAATCTTTCCGTCGCCGTCAAGATCGCAGGGAGGGTCAAGCACGCCGTCGCGGTTGCGGTCGTATATCGGCTCGTCGATATATCCGTCGCCATCCTCGTCAAGAAGCGCGAAAATCGATGGCATTCCCGCATCGTCAAGATGCATTTTAGCCATAATTTCTTTAAACGCGAAGAGCTTAGCCTCATAAACATCCTGAATGCGCTCGCCGTCTTTGAGGTTATAGAAGGTCATATTGTCAACCGTTATATTCGGGAATTTGACGGTATATCCGAAATACCAGTTAATATAGGAATAGTGAGCTATATAAAGCGTGCTGTCGGGATGCATATATGATTTTGCGTTCTGAACGAGAATATCTCCGTCCCAGTGCCAGCCGTAATCCGAGCGCAGATAAAGAAGAGGAGTTTTCGATGAGTAGGGATACCACGCGCTATCCTTGAAGATAAAATCTCCGACGCCCGTAAGCTCCATTCCGCTTATATTGCAGTTTATAACCTTTCCGTGATAGAGACCTGCGTGCGCGTCAAATCTTGAAAGGGTGGAATTAAGATATTCCATATTTTTACAATAGTTCGTTCCGCCGATACCCCAGGTCATCATCTTTCTTGCCTCGCCCAAAGCAACCGCCCCCATTGCGGGAATAGCGTCGGGACTCGTTTTTCTTGCGTTTCCGACCTCGCCGGGCGCATACTCCGCGGCATCCTTAACCTCAAAGGTTTCGGGGTCAACCGTCACCCAGAAGTTAGGCTGGAAGCAGTTATCGAGAACTATTTTATTAACGCAAAGCGCGCCGAAATTATAGGAACTGTGGTGAGTCACACCGTATGCGCATCTGCCGGGCATTACGCAATCCTTAAAAGTGATTCTGTTCGCGTTTGACGCTCTGAAAAATCCGTGATAGGGAGAGCCCTCGCCGACACCTGTAAGACGGTCACGGAGAGTGAAGCCGACCTCAACTATATGCTTTATATTTTTGACGGTGGTATAGGAGCGGCACACGTTAAGACCGCGGGTGATGTAGCTGCCCTTATATCCCAGAGTGCCGTCACCCTTATCAAACATATGGTTGACCTTTGATTCGAGGGTTGTGAAAACGCCGTTTTCAATTGTTAAGGCGCTTGACTCGTCGAGCTTATATACCTCGATATAATCAAGCTTGCCGTAATCGAACATTATCGGTGTTTCGGGGTCAACGGTTCCGTCGGGTTTAAGAACAATAAGCTCGTGCATCGGCGCGCCTGCGTACTGGCCGTATCCGCGGCGGCGGAAAACTCTGTGAGCCGAGCTGTACGGAACTATCATAACGGGACCGTCCCAGTCGATTCCTATATCGATTTTAGAAGTTTTGCGGTTTATTCCCTGCGCCTCAATCTTAGCAAGAGCTGCCTCATCCTCGATTTTGAACATTACGTGCTCATCCTCGGGCATAACGTTGAATATCTGCTTTGCAGCAAGATGACGGTAGTCACCCGTAACGCGCGAAAGCTTTCTGTCGTCGATTATGAAATTCGCTCCCTGCCAGTCAACGTCCGTCTTTATCGTTGCGGAATAGGCGGTATCGCCCGTGCCGAGAGTGGTATCAAATATGTAATAGGTCTTGCCCGGAGTGCCGAGAACCTTGAGCTTATGCTCGTTTGCATACTCGTGTGCTTTATAAATGGCTGTGAAATCATCGGCAACGCCGTCGCCGACAGCTCCGAAATCCTCGTAGCTGACAAAACCCTTTTTCAAAATTAAATCTTCCATAAACAGAACCCCCCCTGATAAAGTTAAACTAAAGGAAAAACCTTTGTTTTATTTTATAATAACACGCGCAAAAAGTCAATATAAATCAGAACGAAATATTTTCGAAAAAATTTATGGAATCGTTTATAGCTTGCGCCAACCCGTACGAAACGGCGTGCAAATGCGAGACTGAAGGAGCCCGCGAATGATTTGCACTGTTATCCTTGATTTGCTCTGCAATACGTTCGCGCTTTTGCTCACCCACATTTATCTCGCCGTCCCCTATAATAGAAAATCGGAGCTGACTCAATTTTTCAATTGATTCAGCTCCTTGATTATTTGCGTCGGGAGCAAGCCCCGACTTAATTTTGTTTTAAATTAACGGTTTTACATCGCGTCGGGGTCGGGCAAGCCGGTTTCGGTTTTTGCCCTTATCATACCCTTTGTATATTCGAAGAACTGACCGTGGTCATACCAAGGCTCAAACTGCAGCTCGTATTTACCGCACTCAACACGCATCTTTTCGAACAGAGCAATAGCTTCCTCGTCGTTTCCGACGACCTTTTCTGCAAGGCAATCGGCAAACATTTCGGCAAATTTCGCGTGGAATTCAAGAAGCCTTACCGATACCGTTCTTATGCGGCAATCCGAATTATAGTTCTTTTCTATAAGCTTTCTGCCCTCCGCAACGATATCCTTGACCGACTTTATGGAATCAAGCATTGACGGGTCGTACAATGCCGAGCGGCCGGTGCCCATATTTCTGTTTCCGCTGACGAACTCATGCGAGAATGCATTGCTGATTTTCTCAAGATAGTTATAGAACTCACGCCAATCGTCGCCGAATGCCGTCTTGAAATAGTCCTCCGCTATTTCCTCAAAGGAAAGAGTGCAGTCGTAAAGAGTACGCGCGTAGGTATAGAATGCAAGACCGGTCGGGAAGAAGCTTCTCTGAGAGCCGTCCTCAATTACGCCGTGAATATTGTTGTTACAGTAGAACTTAATATCCTTGTTTATAATCTTCGCAAGAGAGATTCCGCCGATATCGCGGCTCTGGTGATACCAGAAATGATATTCGTAGGAAAGGTTTGCGCCCGTCCACTCGCGTGTCCAGTCCTTGAAATGCCAGAAAAGCTCGTTAGTCCTCTTATAGACCATATTCTTGTTTCTGTCATAAGGAATTATCGGAGGATTTTCGTCTGTTATAGCGAGAGGCTCGGAATATTTACGTGTCGAGGGAGCAAAGAGCATTGCAAATCTCTTCGGATTGTTAAGTCTTTCAACCTCGGGTGCCCATATAGTTTCGGCATAGGCTATGTAAACTATTCTCGTATTAAGATTACGCGCAGTGAGCGCATCGTCAATCTTGTTGAGAAGCATCATATACCAATCTGACGGAATCTTCTTTACGCACTCGGCGCACTCGCACTGATTGCGTCTGCCGTCGGCAAGCCATACGTGAATATAGTCCGCATGGGAATTTTTCTCGGCATAGTCGGCAACGTATTCGGCAATTATTTCTCTCGCCTTGGGGTTTGACATGCAGAACTGCGTGTGGTTGGGAATGCCTATCCAGAGCTTACGCTCTCCGTTTACCATAGCGATATACTGTCTTTGCTCGGGAGTTATAGCCACCTCATTCTCCTCCCAGGTATCCTTTCCCTTTGCGGTGTCAATTCCGAAGGGCTGCATAGTCCAGCCGTGGCCTATATCGTGATACATAAGTCCGCGCTTTGCGACCTCGGATTCGCACTGACGGCGCCACTGAAGAATCTGCGCGTCGCTTACGGGCTCGGGCGTGCGGTTTTCCTCGTTTTGCAAGTGCTGATACTGGCGCGTATAATAAATTGCGGGAATAAAGAATTCCATCATGAAAACGTTCATTCCGAGCTTTGCGACAAAGTCGATAGCTTCAAGCATGCTCGTCTGATATTCAAATCCCTCGTTACACCAGCCGCGATAGCGAGAGGTGGGCACGTGGCGATATTTCACGGGTTTTATGTCCTGCATCGGAATAAATTCACCGTCAACACCCGGCATCAGCCACCGACAGCCGTTCTGACGGAGATATTCGTAAACCGAAAGAAGCACGCTTCGGGGGTTATCGCCCGCGATAATACCGCCCTCGGTGTCGGTGTCAATATAAAGGATATCGTCAAGGTCGGGCTCTTTTGCATCCGACACGTCAAATCCGAAATCCTGCATTAATCCAAGACGGAATCCGTTTTTTGCGCACGGGTCATACTTAATCTCGATATTGCCGCATTCGGGCATCATCATTCTGAGATATTTGCGAAGCTCCTCCGCCGCGTAATCAACGGCGGAATGAGAGGAAGTTTTGCTGATTTTAAGCATGTTTCCTGCATCTCCCTTAAGTTTAAAAATCTCTTGTCTATATTGTAATGCAGCTTCCGCAAAAAAGCAAGTGCAAAATTGACTTTTTTTATCACTTTTTTGACTTTTTGATTAAAAATTCCACGATAAAATCGGACATTTCATTTTCAGGCAAAATCATAAATTAATAAAATTTCTGCGCTAGTGAACGATTACAAGATAAAGGACGCAGATTTATAGTCTATCGCTTCACTAGCTCTCGGATGTAGCCTTAGACGGAAGCCTATTTTGAGCTGAACGATTATTGCATGACCTTCGTTATAAAAAAGCGGCTTTCGGTTTACTTTTACGCATCCGATTGCCGCTTATATTTTGTTTTATAATTTCGGTTTCACCCAAATACACAGACCGCCAAACTATTCGTCGAAATCGCGGAACTCTTCTCCTTTTTTGGTTTCCGCTCTGAACCATCTGTCAAAGTGTGAAAATCCTGCCGCGTGGTCATACCATCTCTCAAATTCAAGCTCGCGTTTTCCGCACTCGGCGCGCATGCGCTCGTATTTTTCAAGTGCCGCGGCATCGTCGCCAACGCATTTTGAGATAAGCGCATCTGCAAACATTTCGGCATAGTCTGCATGGAACTCAAGAAGTCTTACGGAAACGGTTCTTACGCGATATTCCGAGTTGTAATGCTCCGCTATAAGCTTGCGTCCCTCGGCTACTACTTCCTTGACAGACTTGAGGTCGTCAACCTTTTCGGGATTATACCACTCCGAGCGGCCCGTGCCGATATTTGCCTCGGATGAAAAATACTCGTGACCGAAGGTTTTTCCGAGCTTTTCAAGATAGTCGGCAAACTTCTGCCAATCCTCGCCAAACGCCGCCTCAAAATATTCCTTCTTTATCTCCTCGGGGGTAAGCGAAGAATCGTAAAGCGTTCTTGCGCAGGTATAGAAAGCAAGACCTGTCGGGAAGAAGCATCTTTGCGAGCCGTCCTCAATTACGCCGTGAATATTATTTTCACCGTAGAATTTGATATCGTCGTTAATTATTCTCGACAAATTAATGCCGCCCATATCATAGAAGAAATGTCTGTAAAAATGATATTCGTAGGAAAGATTTGCGCCGTTCCATACACGCATCCAATCCTTAAAGTTATACAAGGTCTGAGCTGTGGTCATGGGAATATTCTCGTTTCTCACATAGCGCGGAGCTTCGGTAAGCTTCTCTGCGCTTGAGAGCGGAATCGAAAATCTTCTGCCCGAGGGCGCAAAGAGCATTGCAAATCTGTCTGGGTTTTTAAGAGTTACCGTTTCGGGCGCGAAAGCGGTCTCACGGTAGGCAATAAATACGACACGGGTGGCAAGATTGCGCTTTGAAAGCTCCTCGTCAATCTCGTTGAGCCACATTACGTAAAAGTCGGTCGGTATCCGCTTTTTGCACTCGTCGCACTCACAGTGATTGTTTCTGTCATCGGCAAGCCATACGTGAAGATAATCTGAATTTGAATGATTTGCAGCATAATCGGCAACGAATCTTGCGGCAATGCTTCTTGCCTCGGGGTTTGACATACAGAACTGCGTGCAGGTGCCGAATCTCCACACAGCGCGCTTGCCGCCCGTCTTGGCGCAAAGCGCAAGGTACTGTGTCTGCTCCTCGGTAAGACTCGCGTTAAGAATATCTGCGCCCCCTCTGAAATCGGCATCAATGCCAAAAGGCTGAGTAGTCCAGCCGTGGCCGATATCGTGGAACATAAGTCCGCGGCGCGCAATTTCCGACTCGCACTGACGCTTCCACTGCAAAACCTGCTTAGTGCTTACAGGCTCGGGCGCGCGGTTCATGGTATTGTGCGCGTGGTTGTAGTAGGTCTGGTAATACGCCATAGGAGTGAAAAATTCAAGCATGAATATGTTCATGCCGACCTTAGCCACAAAATCAATAGCGTCAAGCATATCCGACTGATATTCCGAGCCCTCGTTACACCAGCCGCGATAGCGAGAGGTGGGGACGTGTCGATATTTTACGGGCTTAATATCCTGCATCGGAATAAATTCGCCGTCAACGCCGGGCAAAAGCCAACGGCATCCGTTCTGACGGAGATATTCGTAAACCGAAAGAAGAACGCTTCGTGGGTTATCGCCCGCAATTATACCGCCCTCGTTATCTGTGTCTATATAAAGAATATCGTCAAGGTCGGGCTCTTTTGCATCGGACACGTCAAGACCGAAGTCCTGCATAAGTCCAAGACGGAATCCGTTTTTTGCGCACGGGTCATACTTAATCTCGATATTGCCGCATTCGGGCATCATCATACGAAGATATTTGCGAAGCTCCTCTGCTGCGTAATCTATCGCGCTGTGTGAGGAAATTTTGTAAATTGCAAACATTGTTTATGCTCCTTTTAGGTTTTCTTAATTTTAACACAACTTTTCCCTATTGTCAACGATGAAATAATATATGCTACTATATATTTAAAGTTATGCTAAAAAGCCAACACAAATCTTAAGCAAATATGCCCAAAACCCGTGTTGGCAATAATCAGTCAACTATGCTTTCAGCTTCATTGACCGTCTTTTAATTCGCTGCTTTTACGATAGCAGTAAACTTATCGGTTTTGAGCGATGCGCCGCCGATAAGACCGCCGTCAACGTTGACCTTGGAAAGAAGCTCTGCGGCATTGCCGTCGTTCATTGAGCCGCCGTACTGAACGGTTACAGCCTCTGCAGCTTCAGCGCCGTATGCCTCGGCAATTGCCGCGCGAACGAAGCCGTTACCCTCGTCAGCCTGCTCAGCGGTTGCGGTAACGCCCGTGCCGATAGCCCATACGGGCTCGTAAGCTATAATAACGTTCTTAAGCTGCTCGGCGGTAACGCCTGTCAGCGCCATTTTCGTCTGATATTTAAGGAGAGTTTCGGTATAACCGAGCTCTCTTTCCTCAAGGCTTTCGCCAACGCAAACGATAGCCTTAAGACCCGCGGCAAGAGCCGCCTTGGTGCGAAGGTTTACCGTCTTGTCGGTTTCGCCGAAGTACTGACGGCGCTCGGAATGGCCGATAACGACGTACTCAACACCTGCTTCAACGAGCATTTTCGCGGAAAGCTCACCGGTATACGCGCCTGACTCCTTGAAATGTACGTTTTCTGCGCCAATCTTTATATTAGTTCCCTTTGCCGCCTCAACAGCTGTGGGAATATCTATTGCAGGAACGCAAAGCACGATATCGCACTTGTCAAGTCCCTTAACCATGGGAGCAAGCTCGGTGATGAAAGCCTTCGTTTCCGAGGGAGTCATATTCATCTTCCAGTTGCCCGCAATTACTGTTCTTCTCATATTTTTTCCTTTTCATTTTTTCGGGGGTGTCACTTTGTGGCACCCCTGATTTTGTGTTTAATTTACAATCCCCCACCCGACTCCGTCGGAAGCCCCCTTTACACAAAGGGGCCTTATATTAAAGGAGATTTTGCTGACTTAATTTTCGATGCAGGCTTTTCGTTCTTTTTGCCGAAGGCGTAGAAACCTATGCCGAGCCTTGCAAAAAAACGGAGAAAAGCACCTTAATTTAAGAATCTAGATTTAAAAATCTCAATTTGGAAATCTCGATTTGAAATTCTCGATTTAAGAATTTTGAGGGATTTTTTTCGTTCTTTTTGCCGAAGGCGTAGAAACCTACGCCGAGCAGTGCAAAAAAACGGAGAAAAGCACCAAAATTATTTATCGAGAAGGCAGGATACTCCGGGAAGGTCCTTACCCTCAAGGAATTCAAGAGATGCACCGCCGCCTGTGGAAATATGAGTAATCTTGGGAGCAAAGCCGAGCTGCTCACAAGCCGCTGCGGAGTCACCGCCGCCAACTATTGTGATAGCCGAGCTGTTTGCAAGAGCCTCTGCTACTGCGATAGTTCCCTTTGCGAGAGTGGGGTTCTCGAATACGCCCATAGGTCCGTTCCAAACAACAGTCTTAGCTGCGAGAACTGCATCTGCGAAAAGCTTTGCAGTCTTAGGACCGATGTCAAGGCCCTGCATATCTGCGGGAATCTTGTCGGTATCAACGTAGTCAACTGCGATTTCAGCATCGATGGGATTCGGGAAATCCTTCGCAATTGCGGTATCGATGGGAAGAAGAAGGTTTACGCCGTTCTTCTCTGCCTTTGCCATCATCTCACGGCAGTAGTCGAGCTTGGTTTCGTCAAGAAGAGAGTTACCTACGCAATAGCCCTTTGCAGCCGCGAAGGTGTAAGCCATACCGCCGCCGATGATAAGAGTATCAACCTTTGTGAGAAGATTGTCGATAACGTTAAGCTTATCTGCAACCTTTGCGCCGCCAAGAATTGCAACGAAGGGACGCTCGGGGTTGGAGAGAGCCTTGCCCATTACCGAAATTTCCTTCTGAATGAGGTAGCCGCAAACTGCGGGAATGTAATCTGCAACGCCTGCGGTAGATGCGTGAGCTCTGTGAGCCGCACCGAATGCATCGTTAACAAATATATCTGCGTAAGAAGCAAGCTCCTTTGCAAAATCAGCGCCGTTCTTTTCTTCGCGCGCATCAAATCTTGTGTTCTCAAGCAAAACTGCCTCGCCTGCCTTCAAAGCGGCAACCTTAGCCTTTGCATCCTCGCCGATAATGTCCTCGGCGAAAGTAACCTTTTCAACGCCGAGAAGCTCGTTGATTCTATCACATACGGGTTTGAGGGTAAGCTTTTTCTTGTCGGACTTAAGAGCCTTTGCAAGATACTCAGCCTTTGCTGCATCTCTTTCAGCTTCGGGAAGAGCCTCAACAGCCTTCTTCTCCTTCTTTGTAAGACCGAATCCCTCGGTAAAGATGTTATGGGGCTTGCCCATGTGAGAGCAAAGAATTACCTTTGCACCCTTATCCATAAGATACTTAACGGTAGGAAGAGCCTCTACGATTCTCTTGTCAGAGGTGATAACACCGTCCTTCATGGGAACGTTAAAGTCGCAGCGAACAAGCACTGTTTTGCCGGCTACTTCAACGTCTTCGATATTCTTCTTGTTGTAGGTTGCCATTTTGTTCTCCTTTGAAATAATTATTTTACCTTTATATGTTACCACAAATATTAGAATTAGTCAATATTTATTGTTAAATTTTTATCATCGCAGCAAAAGCATTTTTCATAAAATATCGCTTGACTTTTTACCAACAAAGTAATATAATTGTTTTATTGTTTTTGTCATCGGGGGGAACTCAGTTAAAATGAATTCAAAAGAAGACGCAAGAGTCGTAAGAACAAAATCAAAGCTTCTTGAAACCTTTAAATCATTGCTTTGCGAAAGGAGCTTTGAAAAAATCTCGGTGCAGGAGATATGTGAGGCTGCAGGAGTAAAGCGTGCTACCTTTTACAAGCACTTTGAGGATAAATACGCCTTTTTGAAATATTTCGTAGGCTCACTTCGCGATTCTTTTGACACAAGAATCACAAAAGAGATAAAACCCGACGCCACCTCGGCGTATTACGTGGAATACATAGGCGCTATCGTTAACTTCCTTGCCGAAAATGAGAAGATGGTCAAAAACGCACTTGAGAGCGAGGTTTTCTTTTCTCTTCTTGAGGTTATTAAGGAAAAAAATTACGAGGACACCTGTGAAAGACTTAGTAAAAGCGTTGCGGACGGAATGGTACTTTCCTCCTCGGTTGAAATTACGGCTTCGATGATGACGGGTGCCGTTGCAAACGCTATCATCTTCTGGTTTAAAAGCGGCAAAAAAATGTCGGTCAACACTCTGATAAAAGAGGTCAGCGGAGTTATAGAATCAATAACCGCATAAAATTTATTTTAAAATAAGGAGGGAGTATGGTTTTTTACATAATAGCCGCTATTCTGCTTTTGGCATTTTTGACGGTTGCGGTCTGCTTTCTTCTTGTTTTTTATTCTCCGACGAGAAAGAAGCTCGGTCCTGATGAATACGGCATACCGAAAGGAAAAATTTACGAAGAATTCAGTGAAGATATCATAAGATGGACTAAGGATATCCGAAATATGCCCCGCGAGATGATGTCGATAACCTCGCGTGACGGACTTACTCTTCGCGGTATGTACTACGAATACGAGAAGGGCGCACCGATAGAAATTCTTTTTCACGGATACCGCGGATATTCCGAGCGCGATCTGTGCGGCGGCGTTCACAGATGCTTTCACCTGAAAAGGAACGCGCTTATCGTTGACCACAGAGCCTCGGGCATAAGCGACGGACATATAATAACCTTCGGAATTAAGGAGAGATTTGACTGTATCGATTGGGTTAATTTTGCCATAGACAGATTCGGCAAGGACACGAAAATCATGATAACCGGCATATCAATGGGCGCGGCGACCGTAATGATGGCTCTTAACGAGCCTCTTCCCGAAAACGTAGTATGCGCGCTTGCCGATTGCGGATACACCTCGCCTAAGGAAATCATAACCAAAGTGCTTCGCGATCTACACCTGCCTCCGTGTATTTTTTATCCTATAATTAAGCTGGGAGCGAAAATTTTCGGCAGATTTAATCTTGAAGAAGCATCGGCAATTCAAGGAGTTAAAAGCTCGTCGCTTCCGATATTTTTCGTACACGGAGATGAGGATTCATTCGTTCCCTGCTATATGAGCGAAAGACTTTACGAGGCTTCGTCATCAGAGCATAAAAGGCTCGTCATTGTGAAAGGTGCGGGACACGGCCTCGCCTTTCCGAAAGACCCAGACTGCTATTATGCGGCTCTTTCGGAATTTGAAGAGGAGTGTCAATGCTTTAAATAAACCAACTGAACACACCGAGCAAAAAGCAGGAAAGAGTGAATAATCCAGATAAAAAAGAGCGGAGATACTTCTAAAAAACAGGTATCTTCGCTCTTTTTCATTTGATAAGCCTAAAAGAAGCCCCTATTTTATTTTCGGGTAAACCCTAATAATAACGGCGACACACGTGCTGCATTTTAGGTTGGCCTGCCAGCCATGCAACTTTACGTAAAGCCCGCAAAAGCTGGATTACACAAAAGCCTCCATCTGTGTAAGGGGAGGTGGCGCGGCAGAGGGGTTGTAAAAAGATAGAAAACAATCCCTCACCGCCTTCGGCACAAAAACATTTTGCGCTGATTCTTACTTGCACTTTTATCGGCAGCAAGCCACCGCTCCGCATATTTATAATATTTTATTCATTTTTATTTTTCTTTACAAGAATATACTCAGGATTTTTAAGCAATATTCCCTCGCTTGTAACTTGAAGCTCTACTTCATTTTCAAGGTTAAAAAGTCTTCTCATCTCTTTGCGAATACATATTCTTCCCAGTTTATCTATTTCTTTTTTGATGCCAAAATTCTCCACTTTAATTATCCCCGTTTATTTTTGCGTTTGTCTTATGACAGGACAACATAATTTTTGATTTAGTATATCATAAAAAGTGTCTTATGTCAAGACAAATGTGATGACGGAGATTATGTTATGGCAAGAATAATAGACGGTGAGAATAAAAATCTTATAGGTGGAAACCTGAAAAAATTACGCACGAAACTGAAGCTAAGTCAGCAAGATCTGTCTAACAAGCTTGAATTGCTTGGGGTCTATGTTTGCCGAGGCTCTATCTCCCGAATTGAAGATTACTCCCGCACGGTTACCGATATTGAGCTTTTTGCAATTGCAGACGTTCTCGGCGTTGATCCTAAAGAGCTTTACGGCAAAATCAATTAACTGAATACACCAAGCAAAAAGCAGGAAAGAGTGAATAATCCAGATAAAAAAGAGCGGAGATACTTCTAAAAACAGGTATCTTCGCTCTGAAATTATACTCATATATGTTTTTTATTTGTTTTTTTCTTCTATCGCCGTTTCCTCACTCACCGTACACTCATGCGCGGAATGAGCGGAAATTCTGTCAAGCCCCATTCCGACTGCGAATCCAAGGCAAAGCACCGCAAGAATGCCGAAGAGATACGCCGCGAGCGTTGCGCCAAAGCTATTGAATATATCAAGAAAGTATATCGAATAATTTCCGTACACACCCATTCCGAAATGACTTTTGTGAAAGACCCAATTAAGAAAAACTGCGAAAAGCACGGTTGAATACATAAAAATAACCGACTTTGCAAAATTCCGAAGAGTGAGCTTTACGCGATTCGAAAGAATAAGATAAAATCCGTAAAGCGACATAACAAGGTGACACGCCGCCTCGGTTACGTAGACAAAATTAACCTCGTGTCTGAAATTAAAAATATATTCATGCTCGGGACTTATAAACATTGCAAGGAACATTCCAAATCCCAGAAAAGCTATTGCGGAATAGGCAAACGAGCGAACCTTTTCGCTAAGAAAGGGACAGAATGCGATCACCGTGCAAATATACGGGCTGATATTGGCAAGCGTCATATAACCGCCGTCAAGCCAACCGACCTCGTATCCCGCATAGGTCCAACAAAACAGCAAAACTGCATCTATCGCCACGAAAAGAGTATTTATTAACGTGTGTCCGAGCTTATCTCTGAAATAGCACATAAGGAACAAAGCCGCAAAAAACACACCGGATATTATTCCGAGCATTTGTGTCATATCCATAATAATTTCTCCTTTCGTAAAAATTTATTGCTGACTGTCCGACTCTCCGCCGTCAATTTCATCGGCATATTTTATAACTATATCCTCACAGCCATAAAACGCCGACGGGTCAAGATTTGTAACGCTGACGGGGATGATGACCTCTTTAAGCGAGATGCAATTTGCAAACGCATTTGAGGAAATCTCCAAAAGTCCCTCGTTTAATACCAGCGTTTCAAGCTTTTCGCATCCCGAAAACGCCGATTCATCGATCTTGGTGACACTTTCGGGAATGATAAGCTCTTCAAGCGAGATGCAATTTGCAAACGCATTCGCGGAAATTTCCAAAACACCCTCGTTTAATACCAGCTTTTCAAGATTTTCACAACCCTCAAACGCCGATTTATCGATCTTGGTGACACTCTTTGGAATTACAATCTCTTTGAGCGATGTGCAATTGGCAAATGCATTTGCGCCGATTTCAACAAGCCCCTCGTTAAGCGTCAGCTTTTCAAGCTTTTCGCACCCTGAAAACGCATTGTCGCCGATTCGCGTAACCGTTTCGGGAATAGCTATCTCTGCAAGATTAACACAGCCCGAAAAGGCATTGGCCTCAATGGTGATAAGTCCGTCAAGAAGATATACTTTCGTAATATCAATACAGTCAGAAAAAGCACCCTCCTTTATTCCGAGAAGCTTTTTACTGTCGTGATATGCTCCGATATATACGTCGCCGCTTATATATTTATACGCGCCGACTATCTCGGTGAAATTACTGTTTTCGCTTTCGGAATATACTATACCCGGAGTTGTTTCATACTCCCATACGGCTTCTACGGTAACGTCGTGGGTTATCTGACGATAGGACTCGCTCCACCTGAGAAAATAACATCCGTCCTTGGTGACGCTTGGCGGAGATGCGTTTTGCCCTCTCGTTACACTTTGGACAAGCGTACCGCTGATAAGAGTTCCTCCATTTAACTCAAAGGTTACGGTATAGCTTTTCTTTCCGTGAAAGAATATAAGCAAAAGCAACGCGGCAACCGTTACGAACAGAGTTGAAAAAATTACAATAATCGTTAGTTTATTCTTTGCGCTATGACTCATTTTTCGATATCCTTCTACTATTTTACCATATAATTATACAACTATTTTCTTCTCTATTTGTTACGAAACAGTGTCTTTAATTAAAATAAAATTCTTACTGCGCTTTCTTCGGTTTTGCTTTGATTTTTCCAAACTTTTAATGAGACAGCTCCACTAGTTCCGCTCTCTGACGGTGGCAAGAGCTATTTTGTATATTTCCTCGGTGGCAAGAGAAAGCTTTGTTACAACGTTCTCTTTCGATGGGAAACAGTAAAACGAATCGTTTTCGGTAGAAATGTCAACGCAGTCGTAGGGCTTTATATGCGGAAAATCGTATTCCACGTGCAGACTGTTTGACTCAAGCGGCAATCGCTGTATTCTGTAATCGCTTCCGTTATAATGCCCCTCTAAAACGAATCCGTCCTTTGCGGTATGAGTAAGAGTTGCGTTGCCGAGCGGCTCAAAGCGCCAGCATCTCGGCAGAGAATGAACGTCAACGATATCGCGGAAAACGTATCTTCCCTCTTCAATTTCCCGTTTGACCTCTTCTCTCTCCCACTCGAACCAATCGGGAACTCTTAAAAATTCGGTTTCGCCCTCGTTTGCCGTAAGGCTTCCGTCCTCGTTAAGCGTCCATCTTTTTCCGCACGCCCGGCAGAAAAGCTCGGTCCCTGACGACCTCATATGCTCTTCGCTCTTGCAGCTTGGGCATTTGTAAAGTATTTTGTGTATTCCCTCGGCACGAAAGCTTTCGGTTATCTTTATGCCGCTTTCCTTTTGGTATTCATACTCGTCATACTTAAATGCTTCGGCAAGTCTTTCGTTTATCTCTGCAACCGTCATGCCCTCTATCTCTTCCGGTGTGAGAATTTTCGTCAGAGTGGTGTGAAGAGGCACTTTGCGCTTTTTTCTGAAATTCCAAAAGGGCGCGTGAAGATAATTTCCCCTGTGAATTGCAACTACTATCGGAACCTTGCACATTTTCACAAGCGCACCGAGCGATTCGGGAAGATACGAGGTCACTCCGCAGGGCGAATATCTTGCCTCGGGGTACATACAAAGTATATCTCCGCGCTCAAGAACCTTTCTTATGGATTTTATAAGGTGCATATCCCGTGTGAATTTTCTCGTGCAGATCGCACCTATCCACTCAAGAAGCCACGGGCGCATATAAAAGCCGTCGATATTGACGACGTTATTAACTCTTTTGGGGTATGTCGCCTCGGATACAAGCTCAAAATCGACAAACGACATATGGTTTGAGAGAATCATATAAGGAGGCTTGAGTCCCTCCATGTTGATTTTTTCAACCTTATATTCCTTGCCCGTCAGCATTATTTTCGAAAGAACCTGTATCAGCCAGGTAAGATATATCGGCTGTCTTATCGGATATTTTGCGGTTTTATACTTCTTTGGATTTTTGTAATTAACGTCCATTGTATAACCTCGTTGCATTATTTCGGCAAAAAACGTTCGCTTTGTAATTTCGCGAACGTTTTTTGTTTTATCGGTTTACTTATTTGAATCTATGTGGGGCATATAAGCCTTAAGATAATCAATGCCGGAGAAAAGCGTTGTAAACGCCATAATTGCCATAAAAGCATAAGAAAGTATGTGATTATCCGAGAAGAACGGAATTATCGGTTCAACTATTATAACAACCGTGCCCACCATCTGAGATACCGTTTTAATCTTTCCGAGCATGCTTGCCGCAACGACGATACCGCTCTTACCCGCAACAACGAGACGAAGGCTCGTTACGCCAAGCTCGCGAAGCAAAATAATGAGAACCACCCACACGAAAACCATAGCAAGAGTTACGTTGCCAAGCAAAATCATCCAAACGAGAATGGCAATCATCGAGGAAAGCACCATAAACTTGTCTGCAAGGGGGTCGATAAATTTACCGAAATCGGTGACAAGATTATACTTTCTTGCAATCTTGCCGTCGAGCATATCGGTAAGTCCGGTAATGATATAAACTATCGCGGGAACAACGAAGCCCCATATCTCGATATTGCGCATGAAGAGAAGCGCGGCTACGAAAATGGGAACGAGAAACACTCTTATAAGCGAGAGTGTGTTCGGAATATTCATTGAAGACTTTTTCATTTTCTTTTCTTCCTTATATAATAATTTTCAATTTTCAACTCTCAAATTTAGGCTTTAAACTCTCTCACCGACAAGGTCGTAGTCGAGCGCCTCTGTAATTCTGACCTCGACAAATTCACCCTCGCTGACCTTTTCAGCCGATGTAAAGTAAACTTTACCGTCAACGTCGGGTGCGTCGGCATAGGAGCGACCGTAGTATATCTCGGCAACCGTGTCAAATCCGTCGCACAAAACCGTGTAGATCCTGCCGATTTTTTCGGCATTTTTCTCTTCGGTTACGGTGAGCTGAGTCTGCATCAGGATATCGTATCTGTCCTGCTTTAGCTGAGGGTCGATCTTGCCGTCAAGCTCGGCGGCTGCCGTTCCCTCCTCCTCGGAATAGGTAAAGGCTCCGAATCTGTCAAAGCCTGCCTCCTTCACGTACTCGCAAAGCTCTGTGAAATCCTCATCGCTCTCGCCCGGGAAGCCAACCATCGCGGTCGTTCTGAGTACTATGCCGGGAACTCTTGCGCGAAGCTTTTCCACCACCTCGCGAATAAGCGCCGAGCCGCCGTGTCGGTTCATTCTTTTAAGCACGCCGTCCGAGATATGCTGAATCGGAATATCCATATAGGAAAGAAGCCTCGGATTCGTCCGCATCTCTTCGATAAGCTCGTCCGTTATCTTGTCAGGATAGCAGTAAAGAAGTCTTATCCACGGGATATTCGTTTCCGCCGATATGCTCTTTACAAGCCTTGCAAGGCTGTATTCGCCGTAGATATCAAGACCGTATCTCGTCGTGTCCTGAGCTATGAGGTTAAGCTCCTTGACTCCGAGCGCTTCAAGGTCGCGCGCCTCGGCAACGATATCCTCAACGGTACGGCTTCTGAATTTTCCTCTGATAAGCGGAATTGCGCAATAGGTACACATATTGTCGCACCCTTCGGCAATTTTAAGATACGCAGTATGCTCCGAAATCGTAAGTATTCTGTCACCGCCGAGCTTAGAGGTATTTTTATCCTTGAACGAGGTGTATTTTTCACCGCGCATAACCGCCTCGCAAGCCTCGGCAATATCCTCAAGGCTTCCGACTCCGACGAGCGCGTCAAGCTCGGGAAGCTCCTGCATTACCTCCTCGCGATACCTCTCAACGAGGCACCCCGTAGCAATTATATGCTTGCATTTGCCCCATTCCTTCAGCTTTTCCGCATCGAGAATGTTGTCTATTGATTCCTGCTTTGCGCTCTCGATAAAGCCGCAGGTGTTTATTACTATTATTTCAGCCTCGGTTTCGTCGGGGGTTATCTCAAACCCCGCGTCGTGAAGCTTTCTTAACATTACCTCGGTGTCAACGAGATTCTTTGAGCAACCGAGCGATATAAATCCAACTTTCGTCATTTTCATTTCCTTATTTCAAAAGATGCTTAAGCCTTGGTCTCAGCCTGTCAAGATAGAAGCGGACGAGCACCGTAATAAATATATCGTACGCTAGAAAAGCGACGTTCAAAAGCGCGTAAAGCCCGACCTTTAACCAGAGTTTATCGGTGATGAAAAACGGAGTTTTAAATAGGAACTCGAATGCAAAAATCGCAATCCACAAAACAACGTTTGCATATATCAGCTTCAGTGGAAGCCAGAACACGCGCCTGCACCTTTCGATATATGCCTTAAGTATGGGGTATATTCCGAAAACAATCAGATATTCGAGCCACAAAACGCTTCCGGGAAAGCAGATAAAGGACGTAAGCGAGGTGCAGAGCCACACAAGCCAGGTGTAGGGCGAGCCAATTTCAATATAGATAAAGGCGACAAGCACCGATGCTATAGCGCATGCTGACAGGTCAAGAACCTCAACGAATCCGCCTAAAACCATAAACAGCGTTCCAAGGGCGACGGTCATTGCGGAAAGCGTAATTTTTTTCGTTCTTCTCATATACAGCGGATAAGGTCACCGCCAAGGCACTCGCAAAGGCAATCCATACAAATGAGATTAGCGCAGCAATCACAAGCGTCATCGGTACTTGAACGGGGTCTGGGACCTGCGCTTCCGTAGCCGCCGTAATAGGTGCTGCCGTATCCGCTTGCGGTGTTGTTAAACATTTCCTTTGCCTTTTGATATTCGATATTTGATGGGTCCATATTGCAGGCTATCTCAAGCTCGCGCATTGCATCGTTAACCCTGTTTTTGCTCATAAGAACGATGCTTATAAGATAATGCCACTCCGACGTTCTTGCGCTGTCGGGAATTGAGAAAAGCTGACGCTCCGCATCCGAAAACTTGCGGTCGTTGATCTTTCTTCTTATCTCGGCGTATACGCCTGAGGTCGAACCCGTGTAATAATTTTCACTGCCCGAGCTTTTTGCGCCCGAGCGCATTTTCTGTATTTCGTCGTATGCGGAGTTTATCTCCTGCATTTTTTCTTCCGCAAGCTCCTTGAGAGGATTCGCGTCATCGTAATTATCGGGATGATATTTCCTCGCAAGCTCGCGATAGGCTGTTTTTATTTCTTCGTCCGTGGCGTTTTTTGAAACGCCGAGAATTGAATAGGGGTCTTTCACTTCTAAATTACCGCCTTTATTTTATTTGTTGCTCTCCGTCCAGAAAGCCTATACGTTTTGGTAATCCGAGGTAGATTATATTTCTTACGATATTCTCAATAGTACGTCTGGTGCCGAACGGCATAAGGTCAACCGCCGACTCCATTCTCTTGCATTCAAGAATAAGCGCGCATTTTATAGATTGCTTATTCTCGGGCGTAAGAGATTCGCCGCCGTAAAGAAGAACGTAGGGATTGTATTTCCCCGTCCTTCTGTCCTCTTCGTAATCCTCTGCCGCGTCGGCGGCATATATGAATCTGCCGAGACTCCGCCCGAATTCGCGGCAAACGGTAGCGTCCTTTTCCGAGAGTCCGTATGCAAAAACCTCGCCGAGAAGCTCACCGAAAAGCTCCGCGGGCGCGTCAACGCTTACCGTCTCGGATTTTTCAAGCTCGCCTATCTCACCAAGCTTTTTACGAATTATCTCGGAAATATCGGGTATTTTTGCTTTAGCCGCGCCGTGCGAGAGCATCGGGCGCGCCGCGCCGACAAGAATCCTTTTGCCGACTCCCTCGTCGGCAATATCGTCAAGCGCCTTGTGGTAGGCGAGGACGGCGAAGGCGCGCGCGGTGTATTCGGTTGCGTCGTTTATATCGAGCATCGGCCGTTTTTTCAACGGATGCGCGACACATCTTTTCTTCGATGCCGATATTTTTTCATCCGTAATATAAAGCATCCGTACGAGCGCAAGCAAAACGCTGTCGTAGCTTAAGGTGAGGTTTGAGAGCATGCCCGTGTGCTTTTTCATAGAGCGGCAGATACCGCAATAGGTCGCGCGGTAAAACTCGTACTCCTTGACTAAAAGCTCCGTCACGACGGGCTTTACGTATCCAAACATAAGCTTTATTTTTTGGGATTGCCCATTCCCTTGCGGGTAAGCGAAATTCTGTGCTTTGCAACGTCAACGTCCTTTATGCGAACCTCGATTATATCTCCGGTTTTAAAAAGCTCGGAGGGGTGCTTGATATATCTGTCGCTCATCTCGGATATATGAAGAAGTCCGTCGTGATGAACGCCGATATCAACGAAGCAACCGAAGTCAACTACGTTTCTTACGGTACCGTTAAGCTGCATATCGGGTTTAAGGTCGTTTATATCAAGAACGTCGGTCGAAAGGATAGGCGCGGGAGCGTCGTCACGGATATCGCGTCCGGGCTTTTCAAGCTCGCCTATAATGTCCTCAAGAGTGGGTGCGCCGCATCCGAGCTCGCCCGCGAGCTTTGCAAGTCCGTACTGAGAAACCTTGAACTTGAGAAGCGCGAGGTTATTGTTTCTTACGTCCTCGGTGGTAAAGCCGAACCGCTTAAGAAGGTCCTCGGCAATAGCGTAGGATTCGGGGTGAACGCCGGTGGAATCAAACACCTCGTCCGCTCCGGGAATACGGAGGAATCCCGCGCACTGAGTAAACGCCTTGTCGCCTATCTTGGGCACCTTAAGTATCTGCTTTCTGGATTTGAATTCTCCGTACTCCTCTCTGTATGCTACGATATTCTTCGCGGCGGTGAGATTGATACCCGAAACGTAGGAAAGAAGAGAGTAAGAAGCGGTATTGATATCTACGCCGACGCCGTTAACGCAGTCCTCGACAACTCCGCCGAGAGCCTCGGTAAGACGCGCCTGCTTCATATCGTGCTGATACTGACCTACGCCGATTGCCTTGGGCTCGATTTTAACAAGCTCGGCAAGGGGGTCCTGAAGACGTCTGGCAATCGAAATTGCGCTTCTCTGCATAACGTCGAAATCCGGAAATTCCTCAGTCGCAAGCTTTGACGCAGAGTAGACGGATGCGCCCGCCTCGGATACTATCGTATATTTTACGCCCTTCGGGCATTCGGGGTCGCGGATAACACGCTCGGCAATAAACTTCTCGGACTCGCGCGATGCAGTTCCGTTACCTATTGAGATAACGTCAACGTTGTTTTTCTTAACGAGTCTTAATACGATCGCCTTTGATTTTTCAAGGTCGTCCTCGTTCACTCTGTCTTTTGAGCGGAAGGGATAGATAACTGCGGTATCCATAACCTTGCCGGTTTTATCTACTACGGCAAGCTTACAGCCGTGGCCGTATCCGGGGTCGTAGCCAAGCACCGTCTTACCCTTGATAGGCGAAACGAGAAGAAGGTTCCTGAGGTTTTCCGAGAACACCTTTATAGCTCCCTCGGAGGCATCGTCAAAGAGGGTCGTTCTTACCTCTCTTTCGATAGCGGGGAAAAGAAGTCTGTCATATGCGTCCTTTATAGTTTCCATAAGGTAAGGAAGCGCGGGCGACTGCTTGTTGGTTATAACCTTTGATACGAGCTGAGCAATTCCGTCCTCTTCGGGAAGAGTTACCGCAACCTTCAAAAATTCCTCTTTTTCACCGCGGTTGATTGCGAGAACTCTGTGGCCCTTGAGCTTTTTGATAGGCTCGGAGAAATCGTAGTAATTCTCGTAAACCGAGGTTTCCTCGGTAGTTCCCTTTGTGGTGAGCGCACCGTAGCCCATCGTAAATTCACGGAGCAGCTTTCTTATCTCGGCGTTGTTTGAGATATCCTCGGCAATGATATCAGACGCGCCCTGCAAAGCGGCTGCCGCATCGGGCACCTCCTTGCCCTCCTCCTCGGAAATGAATTCCTTGGCGTATTCGTCGATTGCCACCTCGTAGCTGTCTCTCTGCTCGAGGATATAGTTTGCAAGGGGCTCAAGTCCCTTTGCTCTTGCAACCGATGCGCGAGTCTTTCTCTTGGGCTTGTAAGGAAGATATATATCTTCAAGCTCGACGAGAGTAGTTGCGTTGTTAAGCGCGAAGGTAATCTCGGGAGTAAGCTTCTCCTGAGCCTCGATAAGCGAGGAAATCTCTGCGCGGCGCTCGTCAAGCTTTCTCAAATACTGAAGTCTGTCGTTGAGGTCACGAAGAACAGAGTCGTCAAGGCTGCCCGTAACTTCCTTACGGTATCTCGAAATAAAGGGTATGGTATTACCCTCGTCGATAAGCTCAATAGTCTTCTCAACCTGCTCCTCTTTGATGTTGAATTCTGTGGCTAGTGTCTTTACGATGTCCATTTTTATCTCCAAATTTTAATTATTTTGCTTTTTGTTCAAGAATTTTTATCTCTTCGTCGGTGAGATAGCGCCACTCTCCGCGCGCAAGCGAGGCGTCAAGCGGAATCGACGCGAAACTTATTCGCTCAAGGTAGGTGACCTTGTTTCCAAACGAGGCAATCATACGCTTTATCTGGTGGTATTT
>SVRU01000089.1 GCA_015064665.1 Oscillospiraceae bacterium | reverse complement strand
TAATTACCTTACAGATTGCGCAGCAGGCGGAGAAGAGTATGCAGCTCAGAAGGCACTTGCAGAAGCACTCATTCAGTTCTCTGCTGCAGCAAAGAGCTTTAAAGTAATAACCGAGTAATATAAAAAACTAAACAAACAATAATAAAAAGCATAACTTGATTGGGCAAAAAGCGGGGTGACTTAGTTCACCCCGCTTTTTGATTTTGCTTTGATAAATTCCGCAATACTGCGTTAAAGCATTGACTCGGTCGTTTTGCCTTGTCTTGCGAAATTTCTCTTTGCAAATCCGTATCATGATAGGATGCGTTTGCTTCGGGCGATTCATCAATCGCCCCTACGGTTGTCATTTGCCAAATTCTTTTTTGTGTTTTCCAAAAAGAACAATTTTTTTCATCTATTGCCATTGACACGGAGAAAAGCATATTGTATAATAAATACATAAATTGTATACAAGCATACAAATCTGAAAGGATGAGCCTTATGATATTTAAAAATCCGCACAGCAACCTTATCGAGCAATCTCAATACAGATACTCGCTTCAGGATATACCCGACCCCAATCTATACCGTGATATTTATCCTTACGATGAGGTGCCGAAGGTTGCGTTTAACCACCGCCACGTTCCGCTTGATATGCCGAGCGAGGTTTGGATTACAGACACCACCTTCCGCGACGGTCAGCAATCCCGCGCTCCCTACACGGCGGAGCAGATTGTCACTCTTTATAAAATGCTTCACCGTCTTGGCGGTGAAAAGGGCATTATCCGTCAGTCCGAATTCTTCGTATATACTAAAAAGGATAGAGAAGCTCTTCTCAAGTGCATGGACCTTGGATATAAATTTCCCGAGATAACGACATGGATACGCGCAAAAAGAGAGGACTTCAATCTTGTTTCCGACCTTGGAATAGAGGAAACGGGAATTCTCGTTTCCTGCTCGGACTATCATATTTTCAAAAAACTCGGTCTTTCAAGACAAGAGGCGCTTGACCACTATCTCGGAGTCGTCAAAAACGCTTTCAGTGCGGGAATCCGTCCGCGCTGTCACCTTGAGGATATAACGCGCGCTGACTTTTACGGATTCGTGGTTCCTTTCGTTCACGAGCTTAACGAGCTTTCAAAGGATGCAAGAATTCCGGTAAAAATCCGTATGTGCGACACTATGGGTTACGGAGTTTCCTATCCCGGTGTTGCCCTTCCGAGAAGCGTGCCGGGTATAGTCTACGGTCTTCATCACTACGCGGGCGTTCCCTCGGATATGCTTGAGTGGCACGGTCACAACGATTTTTACAAGGGCGTGTCAAACGCGGTGTCGGCATGGCTTTACGGCGCGTCGGGCGTTAACTGCTCGCTCCTCGGAATAGGTGAGAGAACGGGTAACGTTCCTCTTGAGGCGATGGTTATGGAGTACGCGTCTATCCGCGGAACTCTTGACGGAATGGACACTACGGTCATTACCGAGATTGCGGAATATTTCAAGCGTGAGCTTGGATACAGCATTCCCCCGATGACACCCTTCGTCGGTGACAACTTTAACGTGACCCGCGCGGGAATTCACGCGGACGGTCTTATGAAGGATGCTGAAATTTACAACATATTTGATACCGAAAAGATATTAAACAGACCTGCCGAGGTTGCTATATCCAACACCTCGGGCCTTGCGGGAATTGCTTATTGGATAAACAAGCATTATTCGCTTTCGGGTAGCGAAAGAGTAACAAAGCAGGATGACGTTGTAATAAAGACTAAGGCAGCTATCGACAAGGAATACGCCGACGGGCGAACGACTCTTATGGGCGACGACGAGCTTATCGCAATAGTTGAGTCTGTCAAAACTTTTTGAAGCTATGTGGAGGAATTATGATAGTTGACGCTAAATCTCAATCTCTTGAAGAAATGGTTTATTCAACGCTTGAGGAGGAAATTCTCTCGGGTGAGCTTGAGAGGGGAACCTCTCTCGGCGAAATTGCGCTTGCAAAAAGACTCGGAGTCAGCAGAACGCCTATAAGAGGCGCGCTTCACCGTCTGTCCGAGGAGGGTTTGGTTGAGATTTCACCGAACAGAGGCGCTACCGTTATCGGAATAAACGCTACCGACCTCGTTGATATTTATATGCTCAGAGAAAGGCTTGAGGGACTTGCATCCTCTCTTGCCGCGGCGAGAATAACGAAGGAGGAGCTTGAACGCCTTACCGAAACGGTCGAGCTGGCGGAGTTTTATATAAGCAAAAACGACGCTGAGCATCTTAAGGAGCTTGATACCGTTTTTCACAGTATTATATATAGGGCGTCAGGCTCGCGATTCCTTGCGGGAACTCTGTCCGAGCTGCACAGAAAAATCAAATCATACAGAAAACGCTCTCTTTCCGTTCCGGGAAGAGTTCACAAGTCGGAAAACGAGCACCGTGAGATACTTGAGGCGATAAAGAGGGGAGATGCCGAAATGGCAGACAGACTCACCTCGCTCCACGTAAGACGCGCGCTTGACAACATGCTTACCGCAATAGAAAAATAATAAGAGGAATAAAATGGGATATACGATTGCTGAAAAAATAATAAAGGCTCATCTTGTTTCGGGCGAGCTTGTAAAGGGCTCGGAAATAGGACTGAGAATAGACCAGACTCTCACGCAGGATGCAACCGGTACGATGGCGTATCTGCAGTTTGAGGCAATGGGCTGCGAGAGGGTAAAAACCGAGCTTTCGGTGGCCTACATAGACCACAACACTCTGCAAGCGGGCTTTGAAAACGCCGATGACCACAGATATATACAGACGGTAACGAAAAAGCACGGAATCCGCTTCTCCCGTCCGGGAAACGGAATATGTCATCAGGTTCATCTTGAGAGATTCGGAATTCCCGGCAAAACCCTTATCGGCTCGGACAGCCACACGCCTACCGCGGGCGGCATAGGCATGCTCGGTATGGGTGCCGGGGGACTTGACGTTGCGGTTGCGATGGGCGGCGGAACCTATTATATAACGGTGCCCAAAATGATTAAAATAAATCTTATGGGCAAACTACCCGATTACGTTGGAGCAAAGGATATAATCCTTGAGGTTTTAAGGCTTCTCGGTGTTAAGGGCGGTGTCGGAGCAATAGTTGAGTACGGCGGAGAGGGAATAAAAACTCTCACCGTTCCTCAGCGCGCAACCATAACTAATATGGGCGCTGAGCTCGGCGCTACAAGCTCAATATTCCCCTCGGACGATTTGACTCGCGAATTCCTTAAAGCCGAGGGAAGAGAGGCGGATTATATTCCGCTTTCGTCGGATGACGATGCGGTTTACGATGAGGAGTACACGATAGACCTCTCGTCTCTCGTACCCCTTGCCGCTTGCCCTCACAGTCCCGATAACGTCAAACCCGTGTCAAGTCTTTCGGGCATGAAGATAAATCAGGTGTGCATCGGCTCTTGCACAAATTCCTCTATGCTTGATATGCTTACAGTTGCGGCAATGCTTAAAGGAAAGACCGTTCACCCGGACGTAAGCCTTTCTATATCGCCCGGCTCAAAGCAGGTTTATACGATGCTTGCCGAGTGCGGAGCTTTAGCCGATTTGATATCGGCAGGCGCGAGAATACTTGAGTGCGCTTGCGGTCCGTGTATAGGAATGGGATTTTCACCGAAGTCCGCGGGTGTCAGCCTCAGAACCTTCAATCGCAATTTCCTTGCAAGGAGCGGCACCGCCGATGCAGAGGTGTATCTCGTATCTCCCGAGGTTGCGGCGGCATCCGCAATAAGCGGTGTGTTTACCGATCCAACAACGCTCGGGGCGGCACCCGTGATAAATATTCCGAAAATTTTCAAGGTTAACGATAACCTTATCGAAATGCCCGCATCGGAAGAGGATGCGCATCTTATAGAGGTTGAGCGCGGACCTAATATCAAACCTATTCCGCGCGGCAAAGCACCCGATGAAAATCTCGGCTGTAAGCTTATACTTAAGGTCGGTGACAATATAACGACCGACCATATAATGCCTGCGGGAACGAAGGTGCTTCCTTACCGCTCCAACGTTCCGAAGCTGTCGGAATTCTGCTTTACCGTATGCGACAAGGATTTTCCCGAAAGAGCAAAGAAGCTCGGCGGCGGTATAATTCTCGGCGGTCAGAATTACGGTCAGGGTTCTTCGCGTGAACACGCGGCACTCGTTCCGCTTTATCTCGGAATCAAGGCAGTAATTGCCAAGAGCTTTGCAAGAATCCATATTGCAAACCTTATAAATTTCGGCATCGTTCCCATGACGCTTGTAAATGAGAGCGACTACGATAAGATAGGCGAGGGCGATGATATTTATATTGAAAGCTTCCGCGATGCCGTCAAGGACAGCGACAGAGTAGTGCTCGTAAACCGTAAAAACGGCGCACGGGTCGAGCTTCGCCTCGATTTCACGGCTCGTCAGCGCGATATTCTTCTTGCGGGCGGAACGCTTAATTACACAAAACAAAACAACTGAAAATACGGAGATAAAAATGAATTCCTACGAAAAAAATCTTGACGAGGCTTGCGCCAAATTCAGAA
Source organism: Oscillospiraceae bacterium (assembly GCA_015064665.1). Next base: position 4,816 of record SVRU01000089.1, on the reverse strand, counting down.
AAATTCTTGAAGATCAGCTCACCCGTGTCGAAAATATGAAGTCGCAGGGCGATTTTACCGACTATTCCGAGCTTGAAACTATAAAAATCGGCGTATGCGGCGGTGACGGCATAGGCCCGACTATTACGAAGGAAGCAAGGCGCGTGCTTGAATTTATGCTTGACGACCTTGTTAAAGCAGGTAAAGTTAAGTTTACAACGATAGACGGACTCACAATTGAAAACAGAATTGCCGTCGGAAAGGCTATTCCAGATGACGTAATGGCAGAGCTTAAGGCGTGTGACGTTATTCTCAAAGGTCCGACTACGACACCCCAAAAGGGTGACGGAATGCCGAATATTGAGTCGGCAAACGTTGCAATGCGTAAGGCTCTTGACCTTTTTGCCAATATCCGCCCTGTGAAAGTTCCCGAGGAAGGAATTAACTGGACGATATTCCGCGAGAATACCGAGGGCGGTTACGCGGTCGGCTCTTCTGGCTTTAACGTAACCGAAGACCTTGCGGTTGACTTTACTATAACGACGAAGCAGGGCTCGGACAGAATTGCAAGACTTGCATACGACTATGCAAGAAAGAACGGCCGCACCCGTGTTTCTCTCGTTACCAAGGCAAACGTAATCAAAACAACCGATGGCAATTTCCTTGAGGATTGCCACAAGGTTGCCGAGCATTATCCCGAAATAACCACTGACGAGTGGTATGCCGATATTATGACGGCAAAGCTCGTTGACAAGAAGCGCCGCTGCGATTTTCAGGTATTGCTTCTTCCGAATCTCTACGGTGATATTATTTCCGATGAAGCGGCAGAGTTTCAGGGCGGAGTCGGCACGGCGGGATGCGCCAACATAGGCAAAAAATACGCAATGTTTGAGGCTATTCACGGCTCAGCGCCGAGAATGGTCAAGGAGGGCAGAGCGCAGTACGCCGACCCCTGTTCAATGCTTCGCGCGGCAGTAATGCTGCTTTCCCATATCGGATATCAGGACAGAGCCGACAAGCTCGAACGTGCCCTTGATATCTGCTCCTTTGAGGAAAAGAAGCTTACCGTAACCGGCAGACCCGGCGGCGCTACCTGCGCCGAGTTCGGCGACTACGTAATGGAAACTTTGAAAAATCTTTAATATAATACGCATAACGCCTGCATTTCCGAAAGGTAAAGCAGGCGTTTTTAAAACGCAGTGTTGAACTGCAGGAAGAAATTGCAATCAATAACATTTGAAATTTTATTTTCATAGGGTATTGACATAAATAATATAGTATGTTAAAATAAGATGTCAAAAGATAGAGGAGCACTTTCATGATGATTACCGTACCTTGCATGGCTGCCAAGGCCGTACGGGAAAGGCGTGGGTGCCGAAGTGGGTGCTGTGGCGAGTACTTGGCTGGCAGTACGGAGAATATCCGTCCTGTTGTCGTATTATGCGGAGAATTTTCGTTCTTCGTATGCGGAGGGCTATCATCAAAACAAGAACATTGTGTATGCTTGCGTGAGATGGCTTTTCGTTCGGCTGTCTCTTTTTGTTTTTGTAATAAAATTTTGTGAGGTATACATTATGAAAAACACAGTATTTACAGGCGCAGCAACCGCAATAGTTACTCCGCTTACCAAGGACGGAATCGATTACGAGCAGTTTGCGCGTCTTATCGAGTGGCAGATTGCCGAGGGAATCGACGCTATCGTAGCAGTCGGAACGACCGGCGAGGGCTCAACTCTTACGGACGAGGAGCATAAGGAGGCTATCCGCTTTTGCGTAGAGCAGGTTGCGGGCAGAGTTCCCGTAATCGCCGGAACAGGCTCAAACGACACGGCTTACGCTATCAGCCTTACCAAGTATGCTTGCGAGGTTGGCGCAGATGCGATGCTTTTGGTTACTCCCTACTACAACAAAGCAACTCAGCGCGGAATGATTGAATCCTTTAAGGCTGTTGCGGATATATCGACCCAACCCTGTATTCTCTATAACGTACCGAGCCGTACGGGCTGCAATCTTACTCCTGCCAGTGTTGCGGAGCTTGCCGAGCATCCCAACATCGTTGCTATCAAGGAAGCGTCGGGCAATATTTCGCAAATTGCCGAAATTGCTCACCTTGCGGGCGACAAGATAGACATTTATTCGGGTAACGACGATCAGATAATTCCCATAATGTCGCTTGGCGGTATAGGCGTTATCTCGGTTCTCTCAAACATAATGCCTAAGGCTACGAGCGATATGTGCAAGATGTTTGCGTCGGGTGACGTTGCAGGCGCAAGGAAGCTCCAGCTTGACCTGCTTCCTCTTGTAAACGCCCTCTTCTGCGAGGTTAACCCGATTCCCGTTAAAGCGGCTGTTGCGGCTATGGGATATTGCGAAAATTATCTCCGTCTTCCTCTCACGCCGATGGAAAAGGCAAACGAAGAAAAGCTTCTTTCTCTTATGAAGGAGCAGAATCTTATATAAGGTGAATTTATGAATATATTACTTAACGGAATCTGCGGTCACATGGGCCGTGAGGTTGCAAAGCTTGCAAGCGCAGGATATCGCGGTGCGACTCTTGCGGTCGGAGTTGACCCGAATGCAGACGGCACCGAGGCTCCCGTCAGCGTAAAGGGCTTCGGTGAAATAATACCGCTTGGAAACGTTGACTGTATAGTCGATTTTTCACATCATTCCTGCGTTTCGGAGCTTCTTGATTTTGCCGAGAAAAACGGTATTCCCACCGTCGTTGCCACAACGGGACACACACACGAGGAGGTTGAGCGCATTCGCAGAGCGTCAAAGAATATACCCGTATTCTTTTCGGCAAATATGTCGCTCGGCGTGGCTCTTCTCGTTGAGCTTGCCAAAACCGCGGCGGCGGCAATGCCGGATGCCGAAATTGAAATTATAGAAAAGCACCACGACAGGAAAATAGACGCTCCGAGCGGCACGGCTCTTATGATAGCCGACGCTATATGCGAGGTGCGTCCCGAGGCTTATACTAATCTTGGCAGAAGCGGCCAGGGCAAAAGAAGCGCCGACGAGATAGGAATCCACGCTATCAGAATGGGAAATATCGTCGGTGAGCACGAGGTCTTGATAGGAACGCAGAATCAGACCATAACCCTTAAGCATGAGGCGCACAGCAGAGCGTTGTTTGCCGAGGGGGCGCTTGCAGCGGCGGCTTTTCTCGTCGGATGCGATGCAGGGCTTTACGATATGAAGAGCCTCGTTGGCGGCACGGCAAAAAAGGATGCCGAGATGTCCGTCAGATAAACCCGAATTTTTGGAGATTTTAGTTTTATGAAAATAGCAATTTACGGATACGGAAATTTAGGGCGCGGAGTTGAGTGCGCAACCAAGTATCATAAGGATACCGAGCTTGTCGCGATTTTTACACGCCGTCCGCCCGAAACTGTAAAAACAGCGCTTAATACCCCTGTATATTCAGCCGACGATATTCTTGATTTTAAGGATAAAATCGACGTGCTCATACTCTGCGGCGGAAGCGCTACAGACCTTCCGAAAATGACACCTGCCCTTGCCGAGCATTTCAATGTGGTTGATAGCTTTGACACTCATGCGAAAATTCCCGAGCATTTTGCCGCAGTGGATGAGGTCGCAAAAAAATCCTCGCATACCGCTCTGATTTCTGCAGGTTGGGATCCGGGGCTTTTCTCAATTGCGAGAGTATATGCCGCGAGTGCGCTTCCGTCAGGCTCCGATTATACGTTCTGGGGCAGGGGTATCAGCCAAGGACATTCCGATGCGATAAGAAGAATAGACGGAGTGCTTGACGCGCGTCAGTATACGGTTCCGAAATCCGAGGCGATATCTGCCGTGCGCCGCGGCGAGTGTCCCGCGCTTTCTACGGGAGATAAGCATCTGCGCGAGTGCTACGTCGTAGCAAAAGAGGGCGCGGATCTTGAAAAAATAGAATATGAAATTAAAAATATGCCGAACTACTTTGCCGATTACGATACGACCGTAACCTTTATAAGTCAAGACGAGCTTCGTGAAAAACATAGCGGAATGCCGCACGGGGGTTCTGTAATACGCAACGGTATAACAGGCTTTAACGGAGAGAGTAGGCATACGGTGGAATTCAGCCTGAGCCTTGATTCAAATCCCGAATTTACAGCAAGTGTTCTCGTCGCGTACGCAAGGGCGGTGCATAAACTTTCTTGCAGAGGCGACTTTGGCTGCAAGACTGTTTTCGACGTAGCTCCCGCCGACCTGTCCGAGTATTCCGGTGAAGAGCTTCGCGCTCATATGCTTTGAGGTTTTTATGTTACTTACAAAAGAAGAATTTATATGTGAAAATATTTCGCGCTCCGAGTCGGGCGAGCTCTGCTTTGCAGGAATGCCCCTGACCGCGCTTGCCGAAAAATACGGCACGCCCCTGTACCTTTATGACGAAGAGCGTATAAGAGAAAGATGCCGCACCTACCTTGACGCTGTAAAAACCGCCTTTTCGGGCAAGGGAAAGGTGATGTATGCATCTAAAGCCGCCTCATTTAAAAGGCTTTATGAAATAATGGCTGAAGAGGGAATGGGAATTGACGTCGTTTCTTGCGGCGAGATTTACACCGCGAGGCGCGCAGGTTTTCCTCTTGAGAAGTCTTATTTTCATTCGAACAATAAAACCGATGCCGATATCAGCTATGCAATAGAGTGCGGTGTCGGATATTTCGTAGCGGATAACGTTGAGGAGCTTTATGCAATAGAGCGCATTGCAGGGGCTCGCGATTTGGTTCAAAACGTTCTTTTGAGATTGACTCCGGGTATTGATCCGCATACATATGCGGCAGTCGCAACGGGCAAGGTTGACTCGAAAGAACGTTTTGAACCAAATCGCG
>SVRU01000088.1 GCA_015064665.1 Oscillospiraceae bacterium | reverse complement strand
GACTATGTGACCGGACAGGGTGGACAAAGCACCGTGCGAAAATATTTAAAACCTATTTTTTTCGGGATGTAGCGCAGTTGGTAGCGCGCTTGCTTTGGGAGCAAGATGTCGCAGGTTCAAATCCTGTCATTCCGACCAAGAAAGGAAAAACGTTAAAGTTTTTCCTTTTTTTACTAATGTTTTTAATATTTGATATATTTTTTTGCCGTCAAAACGAATATTTCATAGGATAGGTTTATAACGCCGAGCGCCGTGGAATAATATAAAAAATTCACGGAGAGCAGAATATGAAATCAATAGGCAAGCTTACTGCAACAAGCTTTTGCATTTTCACGTTTTCGGTTGTTCTTTTTCTTGTTTCGCTTGCATCGCCAAATTTAGCTGAATTAATAAATTTTGAAATTTGTCAAAGAGTAAGAAATATTTTGGGCATTGCAACGTCAACTTTTGATTTTTCAGTTTTTGAATTGATGGTTTTTGTATCTCCTGTACTCATTTTTTTGATGCTCAGATATATTGCGCGTGGAAAAGAAGACGTCGTAATGCGCTTTTTGCGTACATTGTCGGTTGTGCTGATTTTTCCGACTTTATATATTTTTACTGTCGGAATTTCATATATTCAACCGTCTTATTTTGATTCTTATAATAAATCGGTTACCGACGAGGCACTTTTTTTGGCGGTCAATTCGGTTATTGACACCGTCAATTCAGAGTCTCGGCTTTTATCTGATGAGCCGTCGTTTGACGAGATGTGTCCTCAAGTTGAAGCCGCTTTCAAAAAAACGTTTTTGAAAGCAGATTTGAAATTGCCAAAGCCGAAAGGTCTTTTATCTTCAAAGCTTGTCAGTTATACTGGCGCACTTGCCGTCTATTCCTTCCCGACGGGAGAGATAAACGTTAATACAAACGCTCCTACGTATACTATTCCGTATACCTTAGCGCACGAGACGACACATTATTTCGGAGTGGCGCACGAGTCCGATGCGAATTTTCTGTCATATCTTATTTTAAGCAGAAGCGATTCGCCATACGCAAGATATTCGGCATCTGTTTCGGTGCTTGAATATATGCTCGCCGATCTGAAAAGAGTGAATGTAAGTCTCTATTCCGAATGTTTTGAAAAGCTTTCCGAGCGTGCGGCTTCTGATATATCTCAAGGTATTAATTATGCCAGAAAATATAATTTTACTCGGATATCCCAAAAGTTTGACAAGCTGAATGGCGCGCATAGTGATATATGGGATAAAAACCAAATCCATTCATACGGAGCTGTGTCGGTTTATGTGACGAACTATTTGAATTCCGCATAACATATGGTTAAGACTGCATTTTTATTCATGTGCGAGTCTGACTATCTGTTGTGGAGTGAAAAAATGGGACGGTTTCTTATAAACGGTGGAAAAAAGCTTTTTGGAGAAATAACCGTAGACGGCTCTAAAAATGCGGCTTTACCGATAATTTTTGCCTGTATAACCATTAACGGTGTTTCTGTTATTTCCAATATTCCCGATATTGCAGACGTTGACGTTGCATTTGAAATACTTCGTCGATTCGGCGCGCGGATAGAGCGTTCTTCGGATACCGTGAAAATAGATACGAGAAATCTTGAGTTTTCTGTTCCTGACGAAGCTCTTGTTTCAAAGATTCGCGCCTCGTCTTATCTTATCGGCGCATGCCTTTCAAGATTTGGCAGAGCCTGTATTCAACGCTTTGGCGGCTGTAATTTTGACGCGAGACCTATTGATATGCATATATCGGCAGCCGTAGCTCTCGGCGCATCTCTTGACGGTGACAAAATCCTTTCAAACGGACTTTCGGGCTGTGATATATATTTTTCAAAAATATCCGTCGGTGCTACGGTGAACGCAATTTTACTTGCCTCGGCAGCAAAAGGGAAGAGCCGTATTTACGGTTACGCGCGGGAGCCACACGTTATATCTCTGATTGAATTTCTGAAAAGCGGCGGAGCAGATATAACTTTGTTGCCGGACTGTATAGAAATACGTGGTGCGGCCGTTATGGGTGCTGAAGCAAGAATCATTCCCGATATGATAGAGGCAGGAACCTATCTTGCTCTTTCGCTCATTACCGAATCTGAAATCAAGATTTCGGGCGCATATCCCGAGCATCTTTCGTCGTTTACGGAATTTCTTTCAAAATCGGGTGCGAGTGTTGACGTGGAAAATGGTTTTTTAATAGCGCGGGGCAGCTTTACCTCATATGCTAAACTGAAAACCGATCCATATCCTGCATTTCCGACTGATCTGCAACCGCAGACAGCACCCCTTCTTGCAGATTTTCACGGCGGAATGATTACCGAAGGGGTCTGGCATAACAGGTTCGGTTATCTTGGCGAGCTTTCCCGTTTCGGAATTGATTATGAGCTTGGCGATGGGTTTGCCGAAATTAAAAAGTCGGACATTCATTGTGCGAATGCGACCTCTCCTGATTTGCGCGGCGGTGCGGCGCTTTTGCTCTGCGCATTACGTGCTGAGGGGGAGAGCGTTATTGCCGACTCTGATATAATCAAACGCGGTTATTCAAACATCGTTGATAAGCTTCGAAAAATCGGGGCAGAAATAAAAGAAATATAAATTTGAGAGAATACATTGATTAATTTCTTTTGGCAAAGAAGCAGATGTTTTTTTATCGTTTTAAAATTTTAAAAAAAGGAACAAAAGGTTTTGTTATGATAAATATCGAAAATAACGGAATTGGAAAGTTTTCAATTAAAAGTGATCATATTATACTGAGGGCAATAACCCTCAAAACCTCGACCGATAACCATGACACTTTGGTTGAAGAAAGCAGAAAGCACCTCTTTCGCGGCAGAATTGACAAAACGGAAGGTCAGATATTCATTCTTGATGACGTTTTGAATGCAAAAACAACTGTTTTTATTGTTCCTGCGCCCGATTGTGTTATGCCAAGTCTTAAGATTATCGACTGCATTGTTGAAATAACAACTCACGGCTATCCTATATCGGTCGGATACGGAGATTACGGTGAGGGTGAGAAGCTTTGCCGTGATTGGTATAGGCTACATTGTCGTTGTAATAAACTTCACGCGATGTCTAACACATGGGGTGACAGAAACGGAAGAAGCAGTGTAAACGATGAGTTTATATGCCGTGAAATTGATTCAGGGTCTGACCTTGGTCTTGACGTCGTGCAGATTGACGACGGATGGCAAAAGGGAATTCCCGATACATACGACGAGGTTGGGCTTCGCGTTTTTGAAGGGGATTTTTGGGGTTTGAAATCCGACATTTTCCCTCGCGGACTTGCACCGCTTTCCGAATACGCAAATGAAAAGGGAGTTGAGCTTGGACTTTGGTTTGCTCCTCACAGCAGAGGGCAATTCGAGCATTACGACAGAGATATAAATGTTCTCAAAAAGGCTTTTTTTGAATGGAATATCAAGTATTTCAAGCTCGATATGTTACAGCTTCCACGAATGAGTACTGTTCTGTTATGCTTGATTTTCTTGATGACGTATTTTCGCTTGGCGAGGGTGTTTCGGTAGAGCTTGACGTAACCGCGGACAAGCGTCTTGGTTATCTTTTGAGCGCGCCTTACGGAACAATTTTCGTTGAGAATCGATATACCGCCTGGGCGAATTACTATCCACACAGAACGCTAAAAAACATTTGGTCGCTTTCTCGCTTTATTCCAAGCTCAAAGCTACAGTTTGAGATTGTTAACCCGGAGCTGTATACCGATAAATATTCGTCAACGGACGAGCTTCGTCCCGAGCTTTATGATATAGACTATCTTTTTGCAAGCGTTATGCTTTCAAATCCTCTTTTCTGGATGGAAACTCAGTTCCTCACGGATAAGTGCAGGGCAAGACTTAAATATATTATTCCGCTCTGGAAAAAATGGCGGAATGAGCTTGGTGCGGCTGACGTTTTTCCGATAGGCGAAGAGCCAAACGGAAGAGCGATGACGGGATTTGTCGCGCATCTCGGTAATAAGGCTCACCTTCTTGTTTTTCGAGAAGTTACGGAAAGAAATACGTATACTTTTGATATTGGCAACGATTTTACCGAAGGTAATCTTATTGCTTCAAATTCAGACGTTAATTTCAAATTTGAAAAAGGAAAAGTCATAGCTTCTTTTGATAAAATGCGTTCTTACGCATGGATTGAGCTGAAATAAAATATGAATAATAGGTTTAAACTGGAAAAAACGCGTGTTTATATCTCCGAAATTCCCAAAAATACGGTTATTACCGACGTATATCCGAGCGAGAGAAATGATGAGATAACGAATACGGCGAACGAGCGTTTGCGATGCGAGAAGTATTTTGCGTGGCAATTGCTTGAGTATGCAATTTCAGATTGCTTTGGCGTAAAAATTAATGAAATACATTTTTCAAAAAATGAAAACGGCAGATGGGGCGCGGTCGGATTCGATTTTTCACTTTCCCATTCGGGCGGGGCTTGCGCGGTTGCAATATCCGATTCCGCGGTAGGTGTTGATATTCAGACGCTTTGCGCCCCCCGTTCAAATAACTTTGCCTTGCGTATTCTCTCCGATGCCGAATATGAAGAGTTTTCGGATTTGACGAATGAGGGCAGAGAAGAATACCTAGTTCGGAAATGGTGCGAAAAGGAAGCGATTTTCAAATCAAGAAATTTATCGGCATTTATTCCCAAGGAAATCGTAGCCGAATACGATTGTGATTTAGTAACAGAAATATTGACAGTCGGAGACAAAAGATGTTTTTTGTCGGTTTACACACAGTCTGCTTGTAAAAACGTAGAAATTTTCCTGAAATGAGTTGAATATAGATTACAAAGAAGAGCCAATAGCCTCAAGATTTACTTAACTAATACTTCTCATAATACGAATGGGCTGCTTTATATAAATATAAATGAAAAAGAGCGAATATACCGTGTAAAGCGGTAACTTCGCTCTAAAATTTTGCCTTTTTGTTTTATTTAATGTTGAAATTCTTTAAATTTTGCGCAAATGTTTACAACTTGTGTTGACAGCAGTAAATAAAAGGTGTATAATATTGTGGAAAATTTTGATCAACAGGTAAGGAAGGTTGATTATGAAGGAAAAGATTGAAAGACTGAAAAAAGAGAAGAATGCTGTCATACTGACTCATTATTACGCGCCTGCCGATGCACAGGATGTTGCCGACTACGTGGGAGACTCCTTCTATCTTGCAAAGATTGCAAAGAAGAGTACGGCAGATATTATTGTTTTTTGCGGCGTGTCCTTTATGGGCGAAAGCGCAAAGATACTCAACCCAGACAAAAGGGTGCTGATGCCCGACCTCACAGCAGATTGCCCGATGGCGCATATGGTTGCCGAGGGGAAGATCGAACAGATGAGAAAAGAATATGATGACCTTGCGGTTGTTTGCTATATAAATTCCACCGCAGAGATAAAATGCAAGAGCGACGTGTGCGTGACCTCATCCAATGCGGTGAAGATCGTTCGCTCGCTTCCCAACAAGAACATATTTTTTATACCCGACCGCAATCTCGGTCGCTACGTAGCGGAGCAGGTTTCCGAAAAGAACATCATCGTCAATGACGGTTGCTGTCCGATTCACGCGGCTATCACCGTAGAGCAGCTGCAAAAGATAAAGAATGAACATCCAACCGCGCCTATTCTCATTCACCCCGAATGTGAGCCTGAGCTGCTTGCTATTTCCGATTTTATCGGCAGTACGGCGGAGATTATCGACTTTGCAAAAAACAGCAGTCAAAAAGAGTTTATTATCTGCACCGAGGATGGCGTGGACTATCAGCTCATAACAGATAATCCCGATAAGAAATTCTACTATCCGGCGCCGCAACCGTGCTGCCGTGATATGAAGCTTAACACCCTTGAGGCGATCCTTTCAGTGCTTGAAAGGGAAGATAAAGAGGTTGTTGTTGAAAAATCTGTCATGGAGGGAGCTCTTCGTCCTCTTGATAGAATGCTGGAGCTTGGAAGGTAGGAATACATGAAAGCAGACATTGTTATTGTAGGAAGCGGCGTAGCAGGTTTATATTGTGCCTTGAATTTGCCGAAAGAAAAGAGTATAATAATAGTAACCAAGAATAAGGCTCGCAGAAGCGATTCCTATCTCGCGCAGGGCGGTATCTGCGTGCTGCGTGACGAGGATGACTACGATTCCTTCTACGAGGACACGATGAAGGCAGGGCATTACGAAAACAATCCCGACTCGGTACATATTATGATCCATTCCTCGCAGGATGTTATTGCCGATCTCGTGTCCTACGGTGTTCGCTTTGAGAAGAACGGTGAGGAATTCTTATACACGAGAGAAGGCGCACACTCTCATCAGCGTATTCTGTTTCACGAGGACGAAACGGGCAAGGAGATCACCTCGCACCTCCTCGAAACAGCAAGAGCAAGAGAGAACATTACCATAATTGAAAACTACACGATGGTTGACCTCATCTGCGATGGCGACGAGTGCCACGGTATTATCGGTCACGATGAAAATGGCGCATATTCCGCCATTGTGGCGAATTACACCGTACTTGCCACGGGCGGTATCGGCGGTATCTTTGAGCATTCCACCAATTATAAGCACTTGACGGGCGATGCCATCGCGCTTGCGCTGAAATACGGCATCAAGCTCCAACACATTGATTACATTCAAATCCACCCTACGACGCTCTATACCGAAAAGGAAGGAAGCCGAGAGTTCCTCATTTCCGAGTCGGTTAGAGGTGAGGGAGCGATCCTTCTCAACTCTAAGGGTGAGAGATTCGTCAATGAGCTTCTCCCGCGTGACGTTGTAGCAAACGCTATCTTTGCGGAAATGAAAAAGGAGGGATCAAAGCACGTATGGCTCTCCTTCGCTCCTATTCCCGAGGAGGAGATCAGAACTCACTTCCCAAACATTTATCAGCGTTGTCTTGACGAGGGCTACGATGCAACGAAAGAACCCATCCCGGTCGTTCCGTCTCAGCACTACTTTATGGGCGGTATTGATGTAGACCGATACAGCAAGACATCAATGAATCGACTATATGCGGCGGGAGAGACCGCCTGCAACGGTGTTCACGGCAGAAACAGGCTTGCCAGTAATTCACTTCTTGAAAGTCTTGTATTTGCAAAGCGTGCCGCGAAGCACATCATCGAGGGCTATGAGCCGCTGACAGACGAAGCTGATATCAAAGTAGACGAAACTAAATACGCAAATTATCAAGAGGAATATAAAGCAGCCGTTTTGGCGGCAATCGAAAAGGAGAGAAATAGCCATGAATAATATTACGATGAAAATGAACGCAGATGAGCTGATTTTGCAGGCTCTTCGCGAGGATAACACAAGTGAGGACATTACCACCAATTCCGTCATGCCGCACTATCAAGCAGGTGAGGTTGACCTCATCTGCAAGCAGGACGGCGTGATCGCAGGACTTGAGGTATTTAAGAGAGCTTTCGAGCTTCTCGATCCTGAAACCGAGGTCACCTTTTATTGCAAGGACGGCGATACGGTAAAGAAGGGTGAGAAGATAGGTCTTGTGCGAGGTGACATTCGCGTGCTTCTTTCGGGCGAGAGGACCGCGCTCAACTACCTGCAGAGAATGAGCGGCATCGCGACCTACACAAGAGAGATAGTAAATCTTCTCAAGGGAACAAAAACCAAGCTCCTTGACACGAGAAAGACCACGCCTAATATGCGAATTTTCGAGAAATACTCGGTTAAGGTTGGCGGTGGATATAACCACAGATATAACCTCAGCGACGGTATTCTCTTAAAGGACAATCACATTGGCGCGGCAGGCGGTGTAAAGGAAGCTGTCAAAATGGCAAAGGAATACGCGCCCTTTGTTCGTAAGATTGAGGTTGAGGTTGAGAACCTTGATATGTTGAGGGAAGCTCTTGAAGCAGGTGCGGATATCATTATGCTTGACAATATGTGTGTTGAGGATATGAAAACAGCGGTTGAACTTTGCCGTGGCAAAGCGGAAACCGAATGCAGCGGCAACGTAACGAGAGAGAACGTAGCTCGTCTTGTCGATATCGGTGTGGACTATATCTCCAGCGGTGCGCTCACGCATTCTTCGCCTATTCTCGACCTTTCGCTTAAGAATCTTCACGCAATATAAGGATTGAAAGGGGCGAACCAATGAAGTCAGATGAAAGAAGAAAAAGCATAGTTAATTTGCTTTCGTCGGAAAAAAAGCCTATTTCGGGAAATGATCTTTCCGAAAAATTTGGAGTCTCGCGCCAGATTATTGTAAAAGACATATCCATTCTAAAGGAACAAGGTTATGAAATAATTGCATCTAATGCAGGATATATTATACATTTGTCTCCTTATAAGGAGAGAGTATTTAAGGTGTATCATACCACGGAACAAACCGACGAGGAACTAAAAATCGTCGTTGATCTTGGTGGTATTGTTGCAGACGTTTACGTATGGCACAAGGCTTATGGTAAAATGGAAGCAAAATTGAATATTTCTTCTCGTTCTCAAATCGAACGGTTTATTGAAAGTGTAAGAACCGGAAAATCGATAGAGCTTATGCACATTACGGGTGGATATCATTATCATACCATTCGTGCGGAAAGCGAAGAGGTTCTTGACCGAATTGAGCTTGTCCTTACTGAAAAAGGCTACATTGCATCCGGTATATAATTAACGAAATAACATTTTTCATAACGTAGTGAATTTTCGCAAATATGGTTGAAAAATTCAAAAAAATTATAATATAATCTGCTCAGAAAATAAATATGAAGGTAGAAGTCAAAGAAATTAAAGAATACGTCCTTTCAAGATACAATCTCACAATACAAAACTAATAAGTGACGGCGGAGAGAAGCTGGAGCGAGTATATGAGCTTCGCTGAAGTAGCCATCTTCGAGCATGCTTTCAAGCTTGGTGCAAGGCTGACTATGGAGATAAATAAAGAAGATTGACTCCCACAATTAAGGGGTGCTGACATTGCGGCACCCTTTCTCGTTTCAAAATGCACTTGGCTTCTTGACAAAAGCATTAAAACGGTGTATAATATACGCAAAGCGAACATTAACTATTATACGGAGAACGAACAATATATAATATACGCACTGCGTACAATAGAAGCTGTCTTTTGGGAGAGTCGTATGGAGAAGCTAAACGAGATAAAAAATCATTATATGAAGATAGATGAGGCTGCGAAAAAATGGGGTGTCACCCCAAGACGAATCCAGGCTATGTGCCAAAGAGGAAGAATTGAAGGAGCACTCAGGATCGGACGCGAGTGGCTTCTTCCCAAAAATATGAAAAAGCCTGTCGACGGTAGAACCAAAGCTGCCAAGAAGCGAGAAGACCGCGATATGCCGCTGCCTCGCAAGACTCCTTTCCTCTATATGAGCGACCTCTATCACACGCCCGGAACGGCAGACGAGGTGGGCGAAAGTCTTGCCTACAACTACGAGGCGCGGGTACTGTTTGAAGCCGAGGTTGCGTACTCTCGCGGAGAGTTCGATAAGGTGTACGAGAGCGCGAATTATCTGCTTTCCAAGCACTCCGGCTTTTATGCCGTTATCTCGGCAGGTATGCTTCTTGCTATGTGTGCGGTATGGAAGGGCGACATTGAAATGTGGCGTAAAGCTAAGATACATATATCCGAAGCACCTGCAAAAAACGACTATGACCGAGATGCGATGCAGCTTGCTATCAGTGCCGTTGATATTATGCTGTATAGCGTCGAAAACTTCCCAAAATGGTTCCAAACAGGCTGTTTTGAACCATTACACGAGGATGCTTACCCTGCGGCAAAGGTTTATTACGCCAAGTTCTTGTATGCC
>SVRU01000087.1 GCA_015064665.1 Oscillospiraceae bacterium | reverse complement strand
GGATCTTATATCACTGATACACGATGCCGGCGGTATTGCCGTTGTTGCTCATCCGTGCATCTCTATTCAGCTCAGCACTATTCCCGAGCTTGTCGCTTGCGGTCTTGACGGTATTGAGGTATGGCATAACGGAATGGTAAGGCTTGGTTATCAGAAGGAGGCTCTTCGCCTAGCGCTTGAATATGACCTTTATATCTCTGGAGGCGAGGATCATTCCGGCCTTTGCGGAGGGCAGTATAAGTTCTTTGAGAATCCCATTAAAACGAAGTATTGGGTTGAGCCTAAATCACTCGGAACGACCAAGGAATTCTTTGAAGAAATAAGAGATATGAAAAAAATGTCGGACAGGGAAGAGATCATAAGGAGCTATATGGAAGAATATCCCGAAGTTGATATACCAAGAATTTAAGCTGCATCGGTTGATCAAATCGAGGGGCTTTCTAAGATATGTAAAGATATTATTGGAGGCAAAAATGATAAATATAAATAACGATTCGGCACAGCGTGTATTTGATTTTTTTGAAGAGATATCAGGTATTCCACATACATCTGGTAACACTTCCGGGATAGCAGATTATCTCGTTTCATTTGCAAAGGCAAGAGGGCTTGAATATACCCGCGATGAATACGATAACGTGATAATCAGAAAAAACGCTACGCGAGGCTATGAAAACCGTGAAACGATAATAATTCAAGGTCATTCCGATATGGTTTGGGCGGTTGAGAACGGCCGTGAAATAGACATGAACAAGGTTGGCGTTAAGATATTGAAGGAAGGTGACTTTCTTACGGCAGACGGTACTACGCTTGGAGCAGACAATGGAATTTTCGTTTCTTGTGCTCTTGCGATACTCGAAGCCGATGATATAGAGCATCCCGATTTAGAGATGCTTTTTACTTCGAATGAAGAAATAGGACTTCTCGGCGCAATGGTACTTGACGCCTCGCTTCTCAAAGGAAGAAAAATGATTAACCTTGATTCGGATATAGAAGGAATTTTTACCGCAGGGTGCGCGGGCGGTGTCAACGTTGACGTTACTCTGCCATACGAAAAGGCGGCTATTGAGGACGGTCTGTATACTGTAACTGTTTCGGGACTTCTCGGAGGACACAGCGGAAGTGAAATCAACAAGGGCAGGGAAAACGCAATAAAAATACTCGCCGAGGTAATACGCGGCTCTGAGCTTGCTATGATAAACGGCGGAAATGCGGATAACGCAATTCCGAGAAGTGCCACGGCTACAATAAAGCCTGATGCGCTTGAAAATCTCAACGACAGGATAGCTTCGGCACTTTCCGTATACACTGAAAAAGAAAAAGAAATTGATATTACAGTTTTGGAGCATCTCAAAAAAGAGTGGGTGTTTTCAAAAGAGGACACGGAAAAGATTACGGATTTCATAAAAAGAATACCAACGGGTGTTCACAAAATGAGTGAGGAATTCGAGACTCTTCCACAGACCTCGTCAAATCTCGGTATCATATCGACAAAGGAGGGGCGTGTAAGCTTATCCGCTTTAATTCGTTCTTCAAAGAATGAGGAAAAATTTGGCGTTTGCGATAGGATAAAGCATCTTTCGGATAATGTAGGAGCACAGATGCGCGTACATAGCGAATATCCTGCATGGGAATACAAAAAGAACTCACCGCTTCGCGATGCAATGGTCGCAGCTTATGAAAAGCATTACGCCACGTCCCCCAAGGTGACCGTTATTCACGAGGGGCTTGAATGCGGCATATTTTCCGACAAGATAGAGGGGCTTGACTGTATTTCTATCGGTCCTGATATGTTTGATCTTCACACTACTGAAGAACGGGTTTCAATCAGCTCGACGATACGCGTCTTTGAGTATCTGAAAGCAGCTTTAAAAGAAATTTGAGTTACCGACACTCCCATCATCGGACATGATAATCGAGTCAGAAGAATGTGAGGTTATACGATATAATGATAAACTTTAAGAAGCCTGAGGAGTGTGGCATTTCCTCGCTGAATATTGAACGCTTTATAAAAAAGCTAGAGGACAGACACCTCTATACTCATAACCTGCTGATAGCAAAGGGCGACAGCATTATTTACGAGCAGTATTGGCAGCCCTTCAATGCTTCTTTTCTTCACCGACAGTATTCGGTAACGAAGAGCATAACTTCTCTTGCCGTTGGATTTGCGGAGCAGGACGGTCTTGTAAATCTCGACGACCCTATTTCCAAGTATTTTCCCGAGGAAGCAAAGGGCGCAAAAACCGGGCTTATCAAAAAACAAACGGTCCGCGAGATGCTTACCATGACGACTGCGCTTATTCCGGGACACTGGATCAATGATAAGTGTACGGATCGCGTTAAATATTATTTTGAAAACTCTTATCTTGAAAACAAGCATCCCTCGGGTACCATATTCTGTTACGATACCACCGGCTCATTTATACTTTGCGCTATGATTGAGCGCGTAACGGGAAAAACGCTTATGGAGTATATGCGAGATAAGTGCTTCAATAAGATCGGAGTCAGCAGTGAAGCGACCTGCCTTTCTTGCCCCGGTGGGCATTCTTGGGGAGATTCGGCGCTCCTCTGTACCGCGCGCGATCTATATCTTATAGCACGTTTCACCATGAATTACGGCAAGTGGAACGGTGAGCAGATTCTTAACGAGGAATATCTAAGGACCGCAACCTCAAAGCTTGTTAATAATAACCATGATTTTGTTTATGAAAACCACAGATGCGGATACGGTTATCAAATATGGCGCACCTACGACGATTCATTTTTCTTTAACGGAATGGGATGTCAGTTTGCCGTTTGTGTTCCTTCAAAGGATCTTATAATGATCTACAACGGCGACAATCAGGGAAATGACACTAACGCACAGAAGAATATCATGGACGGATTTTTCGATATCATAGTAAGAGCTGAGCACGACACCTCTTCCGCAGAGGAAAATCAAAAATCTCTTGATGCATATAGCAAAACCTTAAAGCTTGCGCACGTTCTCGGCGAAAAAAGCTCACCGATGCAGAAAAAAATTGTCGGAAAAACCTTCCGGCTTGAGCCGAACCCGATGAACATAAGGTGGGTTAAATTTATCTTTGACGAGCCATGTTCGTATATGGAATATGAGAATGCAACGGGAACAAAGCGCATGAAGTTCTCGGTTGGCTCGAATCTCTTTGATTATTTTCCCGAAGAAGGCTATTCAGACCTTGTCGGGGCGGAATTTGCCCCGGGGAATTATTACAAAATGGCATCATCCGGAGCATGGATTGAACCTCGCGTGCTTGGTATTCACGTAATGGTGATAGATAAGTACCTTGGCAGGCTTGCAATTATAGTTAACTTTAAGGATGAAAATACTGTAGGTATAAGGATGACTTCGTATGCAGAAGGTTTCTTCACTGAATATGCCGGCTTTGCCGAAGGATACGCGGAATAATATAGCATAAGCTCTGCAAATATGAAAAATGATGGCGTAATGTTTGAGAGCGCATATTGATTTTTTATATCATTTATAATATAATATGCTTGTATGATTTGAGAAATTTTGGGGGATGTACCGGTGAAAACAAAAACAGAACAGATGTATGCCGCAATGAATCCGTGGAGACTTTTTTTCATAGTCGCCATTCCGGGTATGGTAAGTATGTTCGCAATGTCTGTATATAGTGTGCTGGAGGGAATATTTATCGGTCATGCTCTTGGCGAGGAAGCATTAGCGGCGATAAACATTGCTTTTCCGCTTGTGCTTATAACCAATTCTCTTGCTGACCTTATCGGAGTAGGTGCTTCGGTGCCTATTTCAATAGCGCTCGGAAAGGAAGATTATAAGAGCGCGAACAACACCTTTACCGTATCAGTCATAATGATTTTTGCTTCGTCTGTTTTTATGGGGAGCATTATGTTCTTTGCCGCAAAGCCGCTTGCATCAATGATGGGGGCGGACGGAACTCTTCTTTCGACGTCTGTGAGATATCTCCGCACCTCAGCAGTTTTTTGTCCTCTTGCATCTTTCTTCTTTGCAATGGATAACTATTTGAGAATAAGCGGCTACGTCAGAATGAGTATGATTATAAACGTTATCTCAAATTTTTTGACCATCGGGCTTATGAGCGTGTTTCTTTTTGTTTTGAAAATGGACGTGGCAGGCTCTGCTCTTGCACTCTCGATATCTATGTCCGCCTGCGCACTTGTTGCTATGATTCCTTTCGTCACACGACGCGCTCTTTTAAAGTTCAAAAAGCCGCAGTTCTCCGGACCGCTGCTGAAGCAGATAGCTGCTTGCGGATCTCCTGTGTTTTTGAATAACGTTGCAGGACGTATAACGTCGATTATTATGAATATTTCTCTTATGACGGTGGGCGCTAAGGTCCTCGGTGAGGGGGGCGGAACGACTGCCGTTGCGGTATATGCCGTTCTTATGTATTCGAGTGATATGTGTTGGCCGCTTCTTTACGGAATTGCCGATTCGCTTGCGCCCTCGCTTGGATATAACTGGGGCGCAAAAAACTATTCGCGTGTCAAAAGGATCGCAAGGTGTGCCTACGTTGGCACTATGGCTGTCGGTCTCGTTTCAACCTCGGTGTTATTCTTTATGCCGCGCGTGATAGCCTCACTTTTCGTGGATGCTCAGGACGTGCGGCTTTTGGAAATGGCGGCAGATGCGATAAGAATATTCTGCCTTACCTATCTTTTCAGATGGATTGCTGTAACGACGCAAAGCTATCTCAGTGCCATTGAAAAGCCCGCTCGCGCGACTGTTATGGCGTTGTCGATCGCTTTTGTTTTTCCCGTCGTGCTTCTCGGTGCGCTATGGGGATTCGGTCTTTCGGGAATCTGGTTCAACTTCGTTGGCGTAAATATTCTCGCGGCTATACTGTCGGCGGTCTTTCTTGTAAGTCTTTCCCGTGAGATAAAAAGGCGTGAGTCCGAATACAAGACCGTGACGCAGAAAAATGCATAATAAAAAAGAGAAAGCGTACTGATCTTTGTCTCTTGACAGACTTTACGTTTTCTCTTTATTTTCTTTTAACAGAGGATTCTGAATTTATTCCGCGTTGTGCTTTTCCCGCAAAAGCCTTACGTTTTCTTCAACCTGTTTTTTGTGCAGAGGATACCAGAACCACAAAACAAGCGCAAGCGCGCCGAATCCTATAGCGGGAACAAGGGTGGAGATGTTGAATATTCCATCAAGTACACCTTTGTCAAAGGCGGTTTCTTGACTGTATCCTATGAGTGAAAGCAGAATGCCCGAAACACCGGCGGAAGCGGCTTGGCCAAGCTTTCTTGCAAATGAGTACATTGCGTAAATCGAGCCGTCCTCGCGTATGCCGTTTTTAATCTCGGAATAATCTATAACGTCGGTTATCAGTGCCCAGGAAACCATGGTGAAAATTCCGAGACCGAGCCAAGAAATAAAGTTTATTCCGATATAAACCCATACGTTTGCAGGACGTATGAAAAACAGAAGTAAGCTGATAGCTGCCGCGAGCAAATTTGACGCAACGCTTATTTCCGCCTTACCAAATCGACGGGCAAGAGGTTTTGCAAACGCCGCGGCAAGCAGCATTCCGCCAAGCATAGCAAAGGTTGAGAAGGATTGCGCTTTTGCGTTATTGTAGTAGTTCGGATATACGTAATTCGCCATTGACTGCATAGTTAGTTGAGCCATAAGCATCAGGACCGAGGCAATTATTATAGATATTAAAGCTCGGTTTTTTATAGCGTTTTTCAACATTTTTGCAAGTCCGTGATGCTCTCGGTGGCTCATATCGGGTGTTACTCGCTCGGTTACGAGGAAATAACACAGAAAATAGCATATTATTGCGAGAATTGAGAAAACACCTGCAATCAAAGTAAATTTTGAGCCGTTCATAACCGTCTGTCCGTTTACGGTATTATAGGTAAAAAGGGGAACTCCTACACCTATGATCACACCCGCAAGAGTGCTTCCCATACTTCTGAATGTTGAAAGCGACTGTCGGTCCCCAGGCTCGCGCGATATTGCCGAAGCCATCGACCCGTAAGGGATATTGATAGAAGTGTAGAATATCGAGCCCCAGAGAATATAGGTTACGAAAAGCCATATTATCTTAAAGGTCATTGATGCATCGGCAAGTGAGCTTTGATAAATAAGAAACGAGGCGATTGCTACGGGAGCAGACATTCTTAAAATCCAAGGCTTGAATTTTCCTGCGTGGGTAACCTTACCCTTGTCGCAGATTCTGCCCATGGCAATATCGGTAAATCCGTCAACAAATCTTGCAACCATCATCGCTATTCCGACAACAAATGCCGAAACACCCATAACATCTGTGTAAAATTTCAAAAGAAAGCTCGATGAAAGTATAAAGGTGAAATCGTTTCCGAAATCTCCAAACAAGTATCCTAATTTATCTTTAATACCAAAAGGGGCATGCGTCCTTGAATTTTGTATCATAAAAACCTCGCAGATAGTAATTTGGAGTTATTGTGCGTTTTTTTTGTCAAAATTATTACAAAAAAGAAAAAATCACGGAAAAGTATCCGTGATTTTTTATTACCAATACGGCTCCCATTCGGGATCAAGCATTCTGTGGAGAGATTCAAGATAGAAATAATCCCCCCACATGCTCATCTCATCAACTCCGTCTCCGTCCGGCATGTTCTGAGTTCCGTGTAAAAGAAGTCCGTTTGCGTAATCGAGCTTTGCCGTTGAATAGTTGTCTATAAGTGAATTCATTATGCGCTTTGCCGCGTTGAAATATACCTTTCGGAGCGGGTCGGATTCGTCCATATGCTTTATTCCTTCCAGTATACCGCATACGGCTATTGCGGCAGCAGAAGAGTCCTTGGGTTGATAATCTCCGTCACCGTAGGTAAAATCCCAGAAAGGAACGTAGTCGGCAGGGAGATTTTCAAGGAAATAGTTGGTTGCGGATTTGAATGTTTCAATTGCTTCTGCGTTGTTTTCGTATCCGTAGGTCAGCATCGGACCGTAAATGCCCCAGCCCTGACCGCGTGACCAGGTTGATTCATCGTTTAACCCTTGCCGCGTCACACCTTTTGTTGGTTTGCCTGTTTCGGGGTTAAAATAATAGGTATGATAGGTGCTTCCGTCTTCTCTGTAAACAAGGCTTTGAGTGGTGTCATAGTGAGCTCTGGCGATCTCGCGGTAGGAGTCATCGCCTGTAACCTCGCTTGCCCAATAGAGCAGGGGAAGGTTCATGAGGGTGTCAATAATAAGCCTGTAGTTAGTTGAAGTGTCGGAGATGTTTCCCCATGCCTGAATAAAGCTTCCGTTTTCACGGTAACGTGTAACGAGGTGATCGGCTGCTTTGAGAGCTGTTTCTTTTGCTGTTTCATTACCGGTCAGCTTGTAAGCCGAAACGCAGGAGAGGGAGAAAAGAAAGCCCATATCGTGATGGTTTACGCCAATCTTGTTGTCTATTATATACTCGAAGGACTCAATTGTTGAGAGGGCTGCCATTTTGTAATTTTCATATTCCGACAGCTCGTATGCCTGCCATAGCATGCCAACCCAAAAACCGGTAGTCCATCCGCCTTTGTTCTCGCGTATGCCGTAAACGTTGTCCGTGCTTGTTTGTTCAGGGAATTTTGTGCCTACCTTTAAAAGAAGCGTGTCGAGCTTTAAAATAGCATTATCAAGTGCAGCTTGAAGTTTTTCTTCGCTAAGCTCAAAGTCCGCGTATTTTTCGGAGTACAGCACTCCTGTTTTGTCTTGGCTGTCTGTATTTTTCGTGCAAGAAGATAATAAAATCAGATTCAACATTGTTATAAGACACAATGCACCGGCAAGCAGCCTTTTAATCATAAAAACAACCTCTGCTTAATTTTAAATCATAAGCTCGGAAATAAGCTCGGTGAGTTCTACGGGATTGTCAATGCCGACTCCGCTGATAAGGCATGCCTCGGAATAGAGGATTTTCGCGTATTTCGCGAGTTTTTCCTTGTCCTCTTCGTAGAGAGCCTTCAACTTGTTAGCTATCGGATGCGCGGAGTTGATTTCGAGAACGACGGTAGCCGTCGGCGCGCCCTCTTCTGCTCCGGGCATTCTCTTCAGCACCTTTTCCATCTCAACCGAAAGGTCACCCTCGCTTGTGAGACATACGGGGTGCTTCTTAAGAGTATTGGTAAATTTAACTGCAGAAACCTTTTCGATGCTCTCTTTCATAAGCTTGAGCATCTCCTCTGCGCTCTCGTTTTCCTTTTTGATTGCCTCTTTTTCTTCGTCGGTGGAAATATCAAGCGCCTCGGTTGTTACGTTCTTGAATTCTTTGTCGTCGTATTTGCCGAGCATCTTGAGCGCAAACTCGTCAACATCGTCTGTCAGATAAAGAACCTCGTAGCCCTTTTCTTTTACAGACTCGACCTGCGGAAGCATCTCGATTCTTTCGACACTTTCACCGCAAGCGTAGTATATAGCCTTTTGCTCCTCTTTCATAGAAGAGATGTATTCTTTGAGGGTAACGTATTTGCCCTCTTTTGAGGACTTGAACATAACGAGGTCCTGCAGGGTATCCTTGTGCATACCGTAGTCGGAATAAAGACCGAATTTAAGCTGAATTCCAAAAGCATCAAAGAACTTCTCGTATTTCTCTCTGTCCTGCTTCAAGAGCTTTTCGAGCTCGGACTTGATTTTCTTTTCTATCGACTTCGCCATTACCTTGAGCTGTCTGTCATGCTGAAGCAGCTCACGCGAAATGTTGAGAGACAGATCCGACGAGTCAACAAGTCCCTTGACAAAGCTGAAATAATCGGGCAAAAGGTCGGAGCATTTTTCCATTATCATAACGCCCGACGAATAAAGCTCAAGTCCCTTTTCGTAATCCTTTGTGTAATAGTTATACGGAGCGTGAGAGGGAATGAACATAAGGGCGGTGTAGGTAGCCGTGCCCTCCGACTTTTGAGTTATAACCTTGAGGGGCGCTTCAAAGTCGTAGTATTTTTCGGAATAGAAGTTGTTGTATTCCTCGTCCGTGACTTCGCTCTGAGCTTTTTTCCACAGAGGTATCATACTGTTGAGGATTTCAACCTTTGATACGTTCTCGTATTCGTTTTCTGTTCCTTCTTTTTTCTCACTTCTTGTAACTGTCATTTTTATGGGATAACGGATATAATCAGAGTATTTTTTGACAAGAGATCTGATTTTGTATTCTTCAAGAAAATCAGAATACTTTTCATCATCGGAATCTTCTTTGATATGAAGCACGATTTCAGTGCCGAAACTGTTCTTGTCGCAATCGCCTATCCTGTAGCCGTCAACGCCTGTGGATTCCCATATGCTTGCTTCGTTCTCGCCGTATTGCTTGGTGCGTACTGTAATCTTGTCAGCAACCATAAATGCCGAATAAAAACCGACGCCGAACTGACCGATAATATCAACGCTTTCGCCTTGGTTGTTTTCGCGCTTGAAATCGAACGAACCGCTCTTTGCGATAGTGCCGAGATTATTTTCAAGCTCGTCCTTTGACATTCCGCATCCATTATCGGAAATAGTAAGGGTGCGGGCGTCCTTATCTGCCGAAATCCATATAGCATAATCACCTTTGCCAACAGACACGTCGGAATCGGTAAGCGAGCGGAAATAAAGCTTGTCTATCGCATCGCTTGCGTTGGATATAAGCTCACGCAAAAAGATTTCCTCATGGGTGTATATCGAGTTGATCATCATGTCAAGAAGCTTTTGCGATTCGGTTTTAAATTGTTTTTTCTTCATTATTATATATTACTCCTCGTTTTTTGACGTTTTTAGCACTCGCGATATATGAGTGCTAAAATTATTATAGCACCATACTTTACCGTTGTCAATACCTAATATAAGAATTTTTTGGAAAAGCCGTGTGATTTATTTATATGTGCAACTTGCACATAAGTCTATTTAAAAAATTGTTGTTTTTAGCTGATGTACCTATTTTGAAAAAAAGTAAAAAAAAATCGAAAAAACTATTGACAAAACGTGAAAATTAAGGTATAATAGACAAGCTGACCGCAAGAAGCGGCAGCGCTTGGTCATTGAAAATTGAACAACAAGAAATTTCTTATAAGCACCGAAAAGTGCAGAGGAATCTCGTTAAACACTTTGAAAGAGAAAAAAA
>SVRU01000086.1 GCA_015064665.1 Oscillospiraceae bacterium | reverse complement strand
ACCGCTAAGATTCAAAGCGCAATGATATATCTTCAATCTCACGTCGGTCTTTGCAATTTTCCAACAAAGACGGGCAAAATGCATAATGCATTTATCGGGCGTGAGGATACGTTCAAAAATCTTATTTCCTCCTGCCGCAAAGATGGAATCACCGTCACGGGCTATTACAGCCTCATTTATAATAATTGGGCTTATGACAATTACCCTGAATGGAGAATGGTAAAAGCCGAAAATGCAGGAAAATCTCCCGAAAATGGAGCGTTCCGCGGTTCGAGATACGGACTTGTTTGCCCTAATAATCCCGATTATCTTAAATTCACCGAAGCTCAGATACGCGAGATGGCAGAGTACACCGAGCTTGACGGAATGTTCTACGATATGCTTTTTTGGCCACGAATGTGCCATTGCAGGCATTGCTATGAGAGATATTTAAAAGAAACGGGCGAGGAGCTTCCGACTGTCGAAGATTGGTCGGATGAAAAATGGTTGCTCCATATGCGAAAACGCCGAGAATGGATGGGTGAATTTGCGAATTGGATCACTAAGCTCACAAAATCCATAATGCCCGGAGTCAGCGTTGAACATAACGTAGCTTTTTCGGCGCTCCCTGACGGGAAAAGCGCTAACGCTGAGGAGGTCATATCTGCTTGCGATTATGTGGGAGGGGATCTTGACCGAGGCGTTTACGGTCATTCCTTTACCTGTAAATTTTATAGAAGTATAAGCAAAAACCAACCGTTTGAGCATATGTTCACACGTTGCGCACCGGGACTATCCGCGCATACGCAGATAAAATCTCCCGATATTATGAAAAGTGCGTTTTTTCTTACGGCGGCTCACCACGGCGCAACTCTTCTTATAGATGCTATCGACCCTGTTGGCACAATGGACGAAAGAGTTTACCGTCAGCTTGGAGAGGCGTTCTCGGAGCTTATCCCTTATGAGCCTTATTATAAAGGCGAGCCTATCGAGGATGTAGGCCTTTATTATTCGCTCAAAAGTAAATTTAATCCGCGCGGGGAAGAATACACTAATTATCTCGGCATAATTAAAACGCTTGAAACCATGATCGAAAAAAACATCTTATGCGGAATCACGGGCGGATTTTCTGATCTTTATAAGCACAAAGTTATCGTTGCGCCTTGTCTCACATCGGAGGATGATTACGACACAGAAAGACTCGTAAAATACGTTCGCGACGGCGGAACACTGTATTTCAGCGGTGCTGACAACAAAAAAATGATAAAGGAATTTTTTGGAGCTACCGTTGAGGGAAGAACAAAGGAAACCGTAGTTTACATCGCTCCGAAGGCGGCAGCTCAAGACGAATTTGAATACTTTAACGAAAAATACCCGATGAATTTTAAGGGTACAGCCCCTATTGTCCAAGGAATTGACAGTCTTGACGTTCTCGCAACTCTCACTTTGCCATATACTGCGAGAATCGAGGAAAGATTCGCATCGATTCACTCCGATCCACCCGGAATAAAAACGAACATCCCGGCCATTGCGATTAAAAAGCATGGAAAGGGGACTGTCATATGGTCTGCAGTCTCAATCGAAGAAACTGATCTTTACGACTGCCGAAATGTATTTGTAAATCTTCTTAGACACGCTTCAAGACTTGATTCCACACTCATCTCTGATGCCGCTGAAGATATCGAGATAACCGTATTTAGGTCAGAGTCATCCTTGCTTGTCAATGCCGTTCTTTTGAATCGACGCGAAACAGCAAGACAAGTTGAGGATATAAACATCTCCATAAAAACGGGTTTTGTACCGTCGTCGGTAAAAATACTTCCTAACAAAGATGAAGAAATATCATTTAGTTACGATGGCGGCCGCATTAGCTTCTCCATAAAAGGACTAAAAATATTCAAGATGATCGAAATAAAATAACGAGGAAAAAACACGGTATGATTGACAAATCGTTAAAAGTTGTATAATAAACAAGTAGAATAGTTAGAAAAAAAGTAAAACAAAGTCGAGCAGGGCAGAAATGCCTTGCTCGACTTTTGCTATGATAAAATCGGAAACAATTGTTAATTTTTTAATGTCTATTCATCGTCAGTCAATTCTTTCCTTGCCTCTTCGATAAATGCTTTAATTTGTTTTAATATTTCATCATCGGATTTATTTTTCACTACTAACGTATATTTAGCAAGCCGCGAGCAGCTTACTGCTTCGGCTTGATCTGATGCGGCTTTTTTATCGATACCGAGAGTAATATAACCGTTTACATGCAGCCTGCTTGGTGTTAACTGCAATGTTTCCACAGCGGATATAGGGATACTTGTTTCACCTATTCCTTTGCTGATGCCTTTACCTATTATAATGATTTTGTCATCGTGAATATAAATGCTTGCGTTAAAACCGTCATATGAAAAAATTGCGTTCGTCATTTTTTCTCCTTATCCTATGTTGCTTCAGATGAAAACAAAAAGTGCGCCAACTGAAGTTAGCGCACCGAAAAACGCAAAACTCCAATTGTCGCCAAACAAATTTCAAGCAAAGTAAGGATTTCTCGCATACAATAAACTCGATGGAATTTGCGTTTTTACCAAATTCGTATAAATTTATTGTATGCAGAAAAGAGGCATAAATCCCCCTTTTAAAAAAGAGAAAAATATCCCTACGTTTGCAATATGAAATTTGTTTGGCATACTTATTGTAGCATATTTTTCCTTATTTGTAAATATATTTTCAGCTTTTTGTATACTTTACGCACAATGCTTTTTCGAGAAAACAAATTTTCTTTTATAAAATATCTCGAAAAACTTGATTTGTTTTCCAAAGAGTGATATAATTTGAACTGTACTAAGCTTCATTGGAGGGTATTATGGAAACGAGGAAAAGAATTATCCCTTGCGACAAAAAAGGAGAAGAAGTCAAGGGGGAAAAGGAACGTGAGTATATCTTTTTCAAGGTACAGTTTAATAGCTTCCGAGACGTCGGCAATTCTACGGAAAACGAGGTCAGAGACAAGGAGGAGATGAACGAGTGCGAATGCGTTCTCGCTCTTCCCGAAAGCTATACGGACGACGGTCAGCCAACGCAGCTTATACTTGCCTGTCACGGTGCCGGCAGCAACGTTATGGAAGCGAAGAATCAGGTCGGAGGGCTTATACCCGTCGCAAAAAGCATTGATGCGGGATATGCTGCTTTGGATATTTCGGGTTCGAGATGGCACGGATTGACTATGGGGTGTCCCGAGCATTTGTTTGCTCTATATAAGGCATATAAGTATGCTATAAATCATTATAATCTTACGACCTCTGTTCTTCTTGCGGGCGGCTCAATGGGAGGGCAGACTGCGCTTAATTTTGCCGCAATGTTTCCCTCAATAGTTTTAGCGGCTGGGATATTCTTCCCGAGACTTAATATAGATGGCGTGGACGTTGACGGACACTACTGCAGAGGTACGTGGGATAAAACCGAAAAGAAAGGTGATTCTCCAAGCACACGCGAGCGTATTATAGACGTTTTCAGATTTCCCGACAGTGAATGGTGCGATAGAAACACTGTTGGCTCTAATTCGTATCGCCTGCGATCGTACGTCGGCGCTGACGGTAAGAGAGTAGTCATTCCGCCGTGTCCGATAAAAATATGGCAGGGAACTGCCGATAAGGTAACCGATCCGGTTATGGCGGTTGAATTTATCAATTCAATATGGCGCTCGGGCTCTTATGCGGAAATACATCTGCTTGACGGCGTCGGCCATAACGTTACCGAGGTTATGAAGGAAGAACAGGTTATCTGGTTTAACAGATTTAAATAGAACCAAATTAATCAAACTGCGAGGTATAATAATTTGAATACGTTGATAAATTATTTCGAAAATTACGTCTATCATGACAAAATCATGCTTGAGTCCGACGGATATATCGGTATTCCCGTTGATATAGCGGTATTGTATAATGAGAAGAGATTCGGCACGGTAAAGCCCGGCGCTAACGGTACTCCTATTATTCTATATGTTATTAATACTGCGATTGAAAGAGTTGGTACTGCTGAGGATAAGGATATTATTCTTTCTATGCTTGAGCGTGGATACGCTGTGCTTGTGATCGATTACAAGAATAATAAGAAAACCGTTTCACCTGCGCTTGATTATTCGGTCCAGGCTATCAGACGCAGAGTAATCGAGCCTGAAAAAAGCGACGTTCTTGCCGTTTTCGGCGACGGAAAATTTCTCGAGACATTTGTTGTTCCGGCGGGCTACGACGTTGAGCTTTCAAATCCCTATTGGGCGTTCGATAAGCACGGTGCTGACGGTATTCTTGAAAAAATCACTGAAATATGGAATAACGACTTCAAGGGGACTAATGCCGAGAGATTGGTAAAATGGACCGATGAATTCGGCAAAAGAAAGAAAACCGTAACCGCGCTTGATGAAACGTTACCTTTTTGGTGCAACGAAAACGGAGAGATGTGCGACAACGGAGAATATATTAAGCTCAAATATACGTATGCTAAAGATATCACGGACTGTGTGAGACCTGACGGATCACCTATAGACCTCAATCTTTATATGCACCTAATATATCCGAAATGCCCGAGAAAACCCGCTCCCGTGATGTGTCTTTCATCATCAACGGAGCATCTTGCAAACGGCTCGGCAGCTCTTGACAGACCTCACCTTCTCGGATTTTTATTCAGGGGCTACGTAGGCGTTATGTTCGATTACGGATATACACCTATGGCAAGAGCTGATCATTATGGATATTTTGACGGGTATCCGAAAAAGGGATACGTTACGGGGGATAACGCAACCTATTCGATGAGCTTCTATAATGATAAGCGTATATTTACGGCGGCTATGAGATATATTCGCTATCTTGCGCTGAGTGACGAGAAATTTGCGTTCGATACAAATGCTATTGGCGTTTACGGAAATTCAAAGGGCTCCTGGATGACCTTCCTCGGAGAAGAAAATCCCGAAAGGCTTAGCTCTAAGCGTATTCTTGCAGGTCATCACGATGAGACAAGATTTGAAGCAGGTAAGAGAAAAACAGTTGGTATTATTCGTGGCGGTGAAGAGCAACCGTGGTTGAAAATTGGAGAAAACGTGATAAAAAGCGAGGCAGAATTGATTTATTCCTCGTGCGGCGGTCTTGACGATTCAATAACCGAAAAGCATTGTCCTATGTTTATATCCTCTAACCGAACCGATTCGAGCTGTTACGGCACGTCAAACGCAATGCTTGCCGCTTGCCGTGTTCACAACGTTCCGACTATGTGCGTTGATATTCCGCTCCCTCATACTATTGTGTATGGAGAGGATCTGGTGTATGGAATTGACACGTACCGCGCCTTCTATGATTTTTGCGGATATTATCTTAAGGGTGATGCAATAAGGGTTGTAGGTATAAAAGCTAACACGGTAACGCTTCCGTACTCTGTAAACGTAAGATTTTCGGGTGCGGTATCCAAGGAAGAAATTTCAAAAATTTCGCTTACGGATTCGAACGGCAACGTTGTTTGCGGTGAGTGGCGAGGAGCTTATGGCGGAGTTGATTGGGTATTTACACCGACCGCGCTTGACTACGCTCTTGAATATACGCTGATTATTCCCGAGAATCTTCAGGGTGACAACGGTAAAGCACTTGGGGAAAAGGTTGAGTTTAAGTTCACCTCCCCGAAAACCTCACGCACTCCCTTAAGAGCTTCTTCTAAAAACTCAGGCGGTATAGAAATTACAATGCCGAAGCGTTTCGGCGAAGGAAGAGCGTATGTTGAGTTTGAGGTTTTGAATGAAGGAACTAACAGAATAGCCCTTTCTTCAACGAGCGGGGAAGATTTAGCCTTCGTGAATGTTCATGGAAAAGGACTTTACAGAATTAACGTGAGTGACATCATTTCCGTACTGCCCGAGACTGTTTTGCTTTCCGCAACGCGTGATGCAGGCAGCTTCAAGGTATACGAGAGCGATTTCGAAAATTCTATGAGCGGCTTTGATCCCGCAAAGAGATGCAACGCTTCGCTTTCGACGCTTTCTTGCGGTACTTCGGTGATTGAGATATCCGGTTTTAAAACCGTCACTGAGCATCCCACAGAGGAGTTTTACATTTATCCGAGTGTCGCTTTAACCAACGATAAAATCGCAGGCGAGTTACCTATGAAAAACGATGATATGGGCAGAAGCTTCACGGTTAATATGAGACTTTACGATACCGCATCTCGTTACGTAAAAATATCTCTTAACCATATGACTAAAATGGATAAGAGCATAACCGATTACCGCCGCTTCATTTATAACGTAGCAACTAAGGCGGGCGAGTGGATCGACGTAAGCTTTGATTTTGACGTATATGAATTTATGTATACCGGGGTTGAAGAAGTTCAGAAAACGCTTACGGTATCCGCTTACGGCTTAGGAAATAATAATGCGCCGCTTTATATTGCAGATGTTAAGACCTACGAGAATATTACGTCGGTTGATTTCGGTGGAGCATATCTCGTTATCGAAGAAGAACCTAAGGAAGTTTTACCCGAGGGACAGAGTGATATAATCTGTAAAAAATCACCCTGGCAAAAATAAACAGGTGGTAAAAAGAAAAAAGAACACAGGCTTATGAACCAATGCGCAGTTATGACGCAGAGGAACACTGCCGGTGTTCTTTTTTTTTATTCGCAATCAGGTTGCTTGAGTTGCTTGTGCTTTTGACCGCAGGTCAGATTATTCGATTATATTTGTCGTAATAAAATCAACGCCTATGTCTACCAGTTTTTCCGCTTCGATGGGATCGTCGACCGTCCAAACGTTTACCTTAGTCCCAATCGAATGACATTCGTCAATCAGCTCTTTGGTTGCTGCTTTGTGATATATATCAAGATCAAAACGGTATTTTTTAAGCGTTTCGATAAGATTTTCGGGCACGTTTCCGCCTATCAGATACTGAACCTGTTGCTCGGGATCCTTTTTTCTTATCGCATGCAGATTATCAATAGAGAAGGAGATATAAACCGTATTATCATTGTAGGAAAGCTCTTTTATGGTATCGTAAATCATATAAACGTCATCATCTGACATTCTGTTTTTGAGCTCAAGAACAGCAATCTTTCCGTATTTTTTGCAAACGCTTATATATTCTTCAAGGCTTGGCATATATAAGTCCTCGCGTACAGTAACTCCGTCACTATCAAAAAGCCTTATTTTACGCAAATCCTCAAAATCGGTTTCCTCAACGTTGACGTCAACACCGCTGACACGCTTTGCGTTATCGTCGTGAATGGCAATAATACGCTTATCCTTCGTTACGTGAACGTCGGTTTCAATGCCGTAATACGATCGGTTTCCCGAAGCGATATAAGCGGCAATCGTATTTTCGGGCTCAAGTCCCTTTGCGCCCATATGAGCGACCATAAGAGTGCTGCCGTAATGCGATAATTTCTTGGTTTGAACCATAAGAATTAAACACCGGAATATGCGGAGAATCCACCGTCAATAGGAAGAACAGTACCGGTAATGAATCCGGAAGCGGCATCAGAAAGAAGGAAGAGAAGTCCGCCGAGAAGCTCATCGCTTTCACCAAATCGGTTCATAGGAGTGCCGCGAAGAATCTTTTCGGTTCTTGCGGTAGGCTTTCCGTCCTCGGTGAAGAGGAGAGATCTGTTCTGATTTGTAACAAAGAAGCCGGGAGCAATAGCGTTAGCGCGGATTCCTGCGTTTGCAAAGTGAACAGCAAGCCACTGGGTAAAGTTGGAAACCGCGGATTTTGCTGCGCTATATGCAGGAATCTTAGTCAAAGGACGGTATGCGTTCATTGAAGAGATATTGATGATGTTTCCGCCCTTGCCGCGTTTAGCCATGTCAAGCGCAAAGACCTGAGTTGTGATAAAGGCAGCGGTAACGTTAAGATCAAATACGAATTTAATTCCGTCGGGACTAAGATCAAAGAAATCCTGAACGTCGGGGTTTTCAAGAGTAGCGGCATCGAAATACTCGTTAGCGGTAGTAGCTCTGCCGTTATTTCCGCCTGCGCCGTTAATAAGAATATCACAAACGCCGAATGCCTTATCAACGATAGCCTTAGCCTCTTCTATGCTTGCTTTATCAAGGCAGTTGGTTTTGATAGCGATAGCCTTACCGCCGTTTTCTCTTATTTCCTTCGCGACAGCTTCTGCCGCATCAAGATTAATGTCGAGAAGAGCAACGCTTGCGCCGCACTGAGCTATAGCGCGAGAGAAGTCGGAGCAGAGAATTCCGCCGGCTCCGGTGACTACCGCAACCTTGCCTGTTAAATCAACGTTAAATGGTAATTTCATTTTTTGTTTCCTCGTTATATTTTTGTTTCTTGGTTGTTTGATCTATACGATGCAAGAAGAACTCTCAATGCGTACTGTGCGCTCTCAAGCGTGACAGGCATTTCTTTTCCGCACTTAAGGGCATCGTAATAGTTAGCAATCAAATACATATGACCGTTTCCGTAGCATTCTTTTCCGATAAAATCGGAAATTAAAGATGGATCCTCGATTTTTTCACCGTCAACGTAAACTGCCGAATATTGAATCTGAATTCTGCGTTTCTTCTCGGTTACGAGATAGAGTATAGTAGCATCTCTGCCTTCAAATGAGGTTGTCATATAGAAGTTTGCTTTTTTGCCGTTTTCAAATTTTATAATTCCTTCAGCAGAATCCTCAACCTCAATGACGTCCTTCAAGTGATGATTGGTTACGGTTGCCATTACGGAATCGGGCTTTCCAAGATAATAGCAGAGCAAATCGAGCGTGTGTATAGCCTGATTTATCATAACTCCGCCGCCCTCGGTTGCAAATTCTCCTCTCCAACCGCTGTTTGTATAATATTTCTCATCTCTGAACCAGAATACACTGCCGAATGCGGATTTTACACCGCCATCCTCATTTGCAATACGTTCCGCAAGAACGGTAGAAGGATTGAATCTGTTCTGGAAGCAGACGCAAACCTTGGCGTTGCTCTCGGATTCGGCCTTTATCAGCTCTTCTATCTCGTCCTTGCTTATGCACATAGGCTTCTCAAGAAAAACGTTGATTCCTTTTTTGAGAGCCTTAAGTGTCATGGGAGCGTGGAGATAGTGGGGAGTAGCAACGTGAAGCGAATCAAGCTCCTCGCTATCGAGCATAACGTCAAAATCGGTATAAACGTTACAGTCAAGCTCGTATTCGTTCTTTCTGCTTTCCGCCTTTTCGAAATTCAGATCGCAAAGCGCAACTATCTTAACGTAGGGGATAGACTTAAGCGCGCGAAGGTGGTTTGGAGCTATAGTTCCACAGCCGACCAACGCAACCTTATATATTTTGTCCATAGTTTAGCACCTTTTATGCTGCCTCATGCGAGGCAGCATGTTAATTTTTATTGATTAGCCCTGAATTTCGGTTTTTTCATTAACCTCATGAGGCTTGGAAATTGCTATGCGCTTTTTAAGCTCTTCATAGAAGAGTTCGTCGTCAATGGGAAGAGTAACCGATTCACCGAGCCAGGAGGAAAGGTGCATTGCGTTTGCAAGATGAACACCGTGAATACCATCCTTTGCGGGAGCGTAAACCTCCTCAAGACCGAGAATTGCGTTTGCAATATTGTTGCATATACCTGTATGCTGAGTGTTTTCACCCTCAAGCTCAACCTGAACCGTAGGAAGACATTCGGGCTTCTTGAATCCTTCCTCGCAGGTAGCGCACCATTCACGCTCGTCAACGGTGAGCTGTTTGTAGAAGAGCTTGTTGTCCTCGAATATAAGAGTACCCTTAGTACCGGTGATCTCAAATCTGTTAGTGCCGGGAGCATCTGCGGTTGTGGTAATGAACACTCCGGTTGCGCCGTTAGGGTATTCAACGTAACATGTTACGTCATCCTCAACCTCAATGTCGTGCCACTTGCCGTAATGGCAGAAAGCGTGAACCTTCGTAGGCATCATGCCAACGATCCACTGGAAGAGGTCGAGCTGATGAGGCGCCTGATTGTAGAGAACACCGCCGCCTTCACCTTTCCAGGTAGCTCTCCATCCGCCGCTGTTATAGTACTGCTGAGTTCTGTACCAGTCGGTGATGATCCAGTTAGTTCTCTTGATTTCTCCAATGCTGCCGTTCTGCACCATTTCACCGAGCTTGTCGCCTGTGAGAACCATAGAAGCATCGAGCTGGTCATTGGTCTGCTCCTCATAGTGCGTTTCGGGACGGGCGAGCTTCATGATCTTGCTTTCCAGTGCGCCGATACGCTCATTCACGCCCTTGAGCTGCTCACCGAGTTTGAGCTTGTCCACGGCACTTGTTTCAGGAGCGTTATAAGTGTCAAGAATATCCTGTCTTTTCGCTTCAAGCGTTGCTTTCTTATCGCTCAGGCAGTCAACGGTCGAGCTGTTCAGCCTTGTCATTGCATCTGCAAACGCTTCTCTGCGCTCCTTGTTGAAATGGATACCGAAGCTCTTGATCGTGTCATTGAGTGCAATAACACGGTTCAGCTTGTGTTCGATACGGTCACGCTTTGCGGTCAGGGTGTCGATCTTCTTCCAACCCTGATCTATCTTTTCCTGTCGCTTCGGAATTTTAACCTCACGGATAGCCTGAATACGCTTCTCGTTATTGGCGATAATAGCACCGATACC